>JAUWXH010000186.1 GCA_030616465.1 Planctomycetota bacterium
TGGCCGTGTCCTGAATGTAATCGCTGGAGATTCGATAGCGCGCCCCGTCGGCGGTGTACTTGGCGCGAATCTCCGCGGGAATGTCGTCCAGCGTGCCGGTCTCCTCCGGCATGATCAGATAGCGGATCGCCGAGACCCTGACATCCACCGAATAGGTCAGCACCCGTTTGTGCCCGGCCGGCAGCGAACCGAGCTCGAACACCGCGCAGGGCTGCCCCCATTGATCCTGCGCCATCCGCGTAGGCGAAGTGGCAAACCGGACCTCCGACAATAGCTCCTGGTTCGCCAATCGCTCGGGAACCGCGAGGTTGACCACCAGCTCTCTGATCTCGCCCGGCCCGTAGTTGTTCAGCGCCCAGAGGTACTCCACGCGCGCCTCGCGGGTGTCCGACAGCCGGTACATCGGTTTGTCCTTGACCGCGAGCTGGTACAGCTTGCGGGTCTGAAAATCCACATTCCACAAATGGCCGTCGAGCCAGGCCAGTCCGGCCGCGTACGGCCCCGGCGCGTCGAGTATGCCCACAACCATGCCGCCGTCGGGCATGACCATGTAGAGCTCGTCTCCGATCCGGTTGGAAACCCACAGGTACTTGCCGTCATGGGTCAGGCAGGTGCAGTTTTTGTCAGGCACGGCGAAGTACGCCAGGATCGTCCCGTCTTCGGGATCAACCTTGTAAATGCGGCGACTGTTCCTCTCGAGGATGAAGAGGCCCTCCTCGCTATACGCCAGACCGGTAGCGCCCGAACCAGGCGCCCCGAAGGTGTTCTCTACAATCCCCGTGTCGAGAGAGAACCTGTATACACTCCCCGTATGGCCGTCCGAGATGTAGAGATGCCCTTTGCCGTACGCCAGGCCGTGTGGCTTCAGCGTCGGCGCGTCCCACGACCGGACGACCGCCCCGTCAGCCGGATTGATCTGGTAGATCTTGGCCTCGCGCCAGTCCAGCAGGAACAGGTGCTTGCCGTCCGAAGCCAGTCCGGCCGGATACTTGCACGGGGCATCAAGCGCGGTCTTCACGTCCCCGGGGGCGGCTGAGAGCGGGCTCGCAAACCCCGCGAGCACAACCGCAGCAACCAAACACGCAGTGTAGCAGCTCCGAGTTTTCATCATGAACCTCCTGCTCATATCGATCCACCGGCATTGTTCCCGTGGCCAAAGAACACGGCCGTATGCTAACATAACAAAGGCCGCTCGGAGGTGGCAACCTTCGAATTGACTGCTTGCGAAAGGAGGTCTGCATCGTGAAGGTGATCGCGGATCTGTGTGTGGTGCCGATCGGCGTCGGTGTGTCAGTCTCCAGGTACATCGCCGCCTGTGAGAAGGTGCTCTCCGCCGCAGGGCTGAGCACCCGCCTGCACGCGTACGGGACGAACATCGAGGGCGATTGGGATACGGTTTTCGCCGCCATAAAGCGCTGCCACGAGGTCGTGCACGAGATGGGCGCGCCGCGGATCTCCACGACGATTAAGCTGGGGACGCGCACGGATCGGCCGCAAACCATGGACGACAAGGTCCGCAGCGTCGAGGACAAACTGAAACAGGGCCACTGACAACGCCGCCGCGCCGGCGCGCGCAGCGCACGCTTTGGGGAGCGCGCAGTGGAGTGGTCCCGCCACTGGAGGCTGCTCGACTGCTCGTCCCGCCGCGGGCACCGCTCGACGCCGTCGCGGAAGACCAGGAGCTCGACCGTGTCACCGACTTTGTGCGACCGGATGGCGACGCCGAAGCGGTCGGGCAGTTCGTCGGCCGGGCAATCGAACTCAGCCCCGTCGATCGCGACGATGATATCGCCCACCTGCAGGCCGGCCGCTTCCGCGGGACTGTCCGCCAGCACATCGACGACGCGAATCCCCTGCTGGAAGGCCCGCTCGCCGACCTCGATGTTCGAGGCATGGGCGGCCGTGCGAAGACCGACCCACGCCGTCGGCTCCACTTGCGGCAACGACAAAGCGACAAGAACGAGCCCGTTCAGCATCACTGCATCCTCCCGAGGCGGCCCGGCCGCTTCTTAGCGGGCGAACGACGCACCGTCTAGTCCGGTCGTAGCCGAAGGACGCCCCCCGAGGGTTCGGAATCCCCACGCGCCCCCGCGCTCCGGGGAAATGGCGTTGGCCGGGAATTTCCACCGTGAAATCGAGTTCTGGCCGATTGATCGCGACGTGGGTGGCGTGGGGGACCGTTCGCAGGGGCAACCAGACAACCGGCCCCGCCTGCGGCGGCCGCAGGCGCGCCATAACCAACCCGCCCGGCAGGACTTAGACCTCCCCAGCGAGTCCCCCACCTTTCACCGGCGAGCGGGCGCCTGATGGTCGACGGCGCCTCTGTAACCGTGGGCGTGTGATGTGCCGGGGTCCGACGCCGAGCTGGGCCAGGCGAAATTCTGCGTAAAAAGGGGTTGCAATGCGGGCGCGACCTCCGGTAACATCGCGGTTACAGGATTCGAGGAACAAAAGCTCGTGCGCGCTCAGGCGGAACGTACCGCCTTGGTGTCCGCGGGACGTAGCACAAGAGGAGGATGGATATGAAGAAAGCCCTTGTAGTACTCGCGCTGGTTTTTATGGTTGTGCCGGCGGCGCTAGCGCAACCGTGGGAGTTGGATCCCCCCGGCAAGCCGCTGATCCATTACAGCTCCGATTTCAATGATGGTTACAGCAGCAGCCGCGGCGTCGTTTTCACGGCGCTGGAAGACTTCAGCATGACGTCGTTCGGTTACTACAACGACGTGGGTAACGGCGGCGTGGCCACGATCCAGCTGTTTGAGGACGTCAACACGAACGGGAACACCGGCGGCAATCTCGTCGCCAGCGGCAGCGCCGCCATCAGCGGCGGGCTCGACTGGTACGACATCAACATGAACTACGCCCTGACCGGGGGCACGGCCTACGAGGCCGTGTTCGTGTACGACTTCGCCGCGGCGCGGAATTTCTTTTACGACTTCGACCCGGATTTCTTCGGGGATCCGCCATTCGATGTCGGCCCGGTTCACGTGATCGACGGCACGCTCGGGCACAACACCAGCAACTTCGTGATGCCGCGCTTCCGGATCATTCCGGAGCCGAGCAGCCTGGCGCTGCTCGGTCTGGGCTTGGCTTTTGCGATCCGGCGGCGTTAGACATCCCGACCCTTAATCTCGAAACGTCCTTGGACGCCCGGCCCACGAGGTCGGGCGTCTCCTTTTTCTCGGGGCGCTCGAATCGGCGGCCCGATCAGCCCGTTGCGGCGCAGACGCCGCGTCCCCCGACCCACTGCGATCACTCCCACGCCAGCCGCTGCCGAAGAGCCCATTCTCCAGAACGACGAACGCTGGGGTCTGCGAGCAGCCACTATGAATATATGTTCATAACGGCGATGGCGGCAGACACCATTCTCACGCCCCTCTGCTGGACGCGATCGGCGATTGCTGGGCGCCGGCGACGCGCGGTCTGGGACCTCGCCTGGTGGTCGATCTGACCGCCATCAGGATTGACGCGTGCCTGTGCGCCGTGCCGAGCGTGGACGAGGCCGCCCAACGGTACACGGAAGGACGTCTGCCGCGGATCGAACGCGGCGGCGCGTGTGACCGTCACTGACCCGCAAGACCCTGCGCCCCGTCTGCCAGCCGGTCGGGAAGACACACGGCGCCCGCACGTTCGCTACTCATTCAAGCCGAGCGAGTTGCGGGCCATGAAGGCCCTGATCCGGTCGCGGAATTCGCGCGCCACGGCCTGCTCGGCGACAATCACCTCGTCGGCGCCCGCTTGAAGGGCCTTGAACCCTGACGACGTGTAGCGCGTCGCCGCGATGATGTGCACTTCCGGGCGGATTGCGTGGGCGGCCGCCGCCGCACGGATGGCCGCCTGCTCGTCGGGGATAGCCAACGCCAGCACGCTGGCCGTCTCGATCCCGGCCCGCTGCAACACGTCGGCGTCGGTGACATCACCTTGAATGACCTGAATACCGAGGGCGGCCTGTGTGCGGACCGTCTCGGGGTTTTTCTCCACCAAGACGAAAGGGATCCCGGCCTTTTTCAGACATTCGGCCACGAAGCGGCCGCCGGGGCCGAAACCGGCAATAATCACATGAGGCACCGTTGCTTCCACACCACCAGCATACCAAAACCGGTTCGGCGTGCTAGTAGCCTCGGGATGAGCCAGCGCAAGCGGCGGACTGTACTGATCGCAAGCAGAGCGTACCCATCCAGCCGACGTCCAACGCGGCCCGGCCACACCTGCCCCGCCCTCACGGGCTCGAACGGTGTTCGTCGGCGTTCGCGGCCGCACGGATGGCGGCAATGACCGCCCGGCGCTTCCCGGCCTGACGCCGCAGACAGAATCCGTAGAGCACACCCCCTAGCAACAGAGCTACAAATGGGAACGGCATGCAAGCCCACACGAAGCGGAACGTCTGCTCGTGCAGAGCCTCCTTCTGGGGGGGCGGGAAGCCTCGTGTGGCCAGGATGAGCAAGGATGCCAGACAGATGCCGAGAAACGCGAGGAACAGGATAGACACGCATATAAGGCCCCCGATGACACACCAGCGGCTGACTCTGCCGAGGCGGGTACGTCTCCACAGAGGCTCTCCCCACTCGAAGACGTACTGACGAACGAGCAGCACGGCGCGCTCGAACGGCCGGCCGCACTCCGGACACAAGCCGTCTCGCAGACCACGCAGTGCGTAGCGACATTTCGGGCAAAAGACCGGGAAGTCTTCCTCAGAGAACAGCGCCGGATCGACCCGCGCGTCCTTCGGAACGACGAACGTTCCGAACAGCGGGCGACCCAGCAGGCGGCTGACTCTGGCTAAGAGCCCGCGCGACACCGACGTGCCTCCCTTTTACAGCGCACCGCCAATCACAGGCCAAGAGCCCATGCCACACAAGACCGCCTGCAAGACAGGCTACCAGCGCTTCGGCCTGGGGCTAAACACTCGTCGCTACGGCGCGATCCCCAAACTGGCGCGTGCAAGGTCGCGGACCTTACGAGCCGTAGCGACGGCGCGGGCCGCGTCGTCGGCGTCGGCCGACGCGCCGGGATAGCGCACCTCGACCGCCAGGTCGGTCAGGGCGTTCAGTTCGTCACGCAGCGACGCCCACGCCGGCTCGAGCGGCAGCACAAGCTTGAGGATGGCCCCGAGGTCGTGTGTCTTGGGAAAGCTGATCTCCCCCTCGATCAAACGCGCTTTGAGATACTTCTCGGCACACTGCTGGGCGTGGAAAGCGGCCGCATCGTAGTTGGGAGACTGCTCGGCGCGCAGCTCGCGTTCTGCCG
>JAUWXH010000284.1 GCA_030616465.1 Planctomycetota bacterium
CAACCAGCTCGTCCAGGTCCGCTGTGCCGACGTTCATCACCTTGTCGGCCCCGCCCCAGTAAATCTTGACCGTCCCGTCGTCCTCGGGGACCGCCCCGCACGTGAAGACCACGTTGTGAACGTAGCCGGTCACCTCGCACGGGTGTTCCGGCTGGAGGATCCAGCGGTCGCAGACGCCGAGGATTTTCGCCGGGTCGTGCAGGTCGTGCAGCGCGACGCCGAGCCGATAGACCGAGCCGTCCATCGTCGGGAACACGCCGTGGTAGATGTGTAGCCAGCCGCGGGGCGTGCGGATCGGCGGAGCACCCGGGCCGATCTTCATCTGATCCCAGTGATACTGCATCGGCTTCATTACCACGCGTGAATCGCCCCAGTAAGCCAGGTCGGGCGAATAGCTGATCCAGATCGCCCAGGGGGAAATCTCGCTGTGCGGGCGGTCGAGCCGGACGTACCGCCCGGCAAACTTCTGCGGGAAGATCGCCACGTTACGCATGTCCGCCTGGCTGATCAGCGCCACGCGCTCCACGGTTTGCCAGTCGCGCGTCCTGGCCAGCGCGATGCGCACGCCATGCCGGGAATACACGCTGTAGGTGATCAGGTATTCCCCATCCAGAAACGTGATCCGCGGGTCTTCGACGCCGAACGCTTCGTATTCGGCGAACACCCCCTCAGTCGCGGGAACCATGAACGGCTCGGGCCGGGGCGTGAACTTGAAGCCGTCTTCGCTTTCGGCCAGCCCGAGGATGCAGCGCCCGTTGGCCCGGTGCGCGCGGAAAAGCATGACGTACTTGCCGTCGAACCTCGTAACGCCGGCATTGTGCACCGTCTCGACCGGGTACGGGATGTCGTCGGGCGTCAGGATCGGGTTGCCGTCGTAGCGACGAACGATTCGTTGAGGCATGGGAGGTATCCTTGGTTAGCTCGCGGCGGAGAAGCCGGTGAATCCTGGCATGATCCCCCTGCTTTTGGCATGAGGACGAAACCCCGGTACACTGGAATCCATGAGAATCGACGAAGTCCTTGGGTTGCTGAAACACCGGCCATTCGATCCGTTTACCATCTGCATGTCGGACGGGTCGTGCTACCCCGTGCGCCACCCAGACCAGGTAATCGTCACGCCCCGCGCTGTCCACGTGGGAATACGCACAACCCCCAAGAACCGCGTTGCCCAGGACGTTGTGATCTGTGATCTGGTGCATATCACCCGCCTCGTCCCCGGTATCCGCCGCGGCGCCAAGCGCCGATCAGCCTAGAAGCTGTTTCACAACTGGGTTTCGACCCCGCTGGCGCTAGCGCCAAGGCCGTTTTTCGGAGTTATGAAACCAGTTCTAGTCTCGTTGCGCCGCCAACCGGCCGGGTCCTTCTCCGACGATTCTGGTACCTGGCCGGCCGGGCCGATTGGCAAGCATAACCTCAGTCACGAACAACAACATAAGCAACAGCGGCAGCGCGAGCATCGGGTCCCGGTCCGCCAGCAGACGCGCCAACACTCCCGGCTCTTCTTCCGTTGCCCCCCGGTCCGCCAACTCCAAAGTCACCTGCTCAAGCCCAAGCCTCGTTTTCAGGCGCGAAAGCGAGATCGGACTCAGATCCGCCTCTGCCGCGGACCAGTTGACGGCATACAGGTTTGTCTGCTCGTGTTTGCCGGCGGCGCGAACCGCGTACAACCCCGGGTGATCGGTGGGCCAGTCCTGCTCCGGTACGCCGTTGGCAACGCGCACCCACGCCGGCTTGCCTTGCGGATCGCTGACGGCAGACACGCGGACCAAGCCGCGAGTAGGCAATCCGCCGAAGCGATGGCGTGTCCGCACGCCGACGCGGAAGCTGGCCACTCTCGTCGGCGGTCCGGCCGCCTCCTCGATCAACCGGTGCACCCAGGTGAGCAAGCCCGCCGCCCGGATGCCCAGCTCACTCCAGCTCGGGTCCGGCGAGGTCGTCAGCACCACCAGCCGACCCTTGCCGAGCTGTTTGGAGACGATCGCTGGCACACCGTCGGTGTAGCGTGCGTGGACGAACACCCCCTTCGCCAAGCGGCTCAGCACCACCCGCCGCCGTACCGCGCACCGTGCGAGCTCGTCGAGGCCTTCCTCGGCCGCCGAGTAAGGCGACCCGTCATCCCACGCGATGCTCGTCACCGCCGCCGGGGTCCTCAACTCGGGGGGCGACGCGCTCACCAGCGGGCGCAGCCCGGGCCAGTCCGTGCTCGCGCCCCGGCCGGCGGGGGCCAGCAACATGGTGGCCCCCTGCCTGACCCGGTCCAGCAGGAAGCGTAGTCCCGTTTCGGATGTCTGAGCGCCCGAGAGTACGAGCAAAAAAGCCGGCTCCTCGGGGGCCCCCACTTCCCCTGTCTGCGGCGAATCACCGCCGTCCACCGGGCCGACCCGCTCAGCGGGGACGTGCCGGAACGTCACCACCTGGCGGTCGGGTCCGAGCGATTCGGGCGCCAGCAGGTTGCGGAAGATCAGGGCGGTCACGTTGTCATCGGGTCCGGCGTCGGGAGCGGTCACGAGCCACGCGCTGGGCCGTTCGGCCGCCTCGAAGACCACGTACCGTCGCTGGTCGAAGTCCAGCCGGTCGGTCGGCTCGACGCTCAGGGTCACGCCGCCGGCACCCGGCGACACGGCCGGCAGCAGCAGGGATACGTCCCGCGTGCCATCGGCGGGCACCTCCAGCGGCCCGACTCTGGCGAGCATCCCCTGCTCACCCTCCGCCACCAGCCAACACTCCGCGTCCAACCCCGCCGAGGCCAGCGTAGCCTCGATGGGAACGGGTGTGCCGGCGGGATGAAGCCGCGTCGGCCCCGCTGCCGCGGTTATTGCGATATTCGTCCGCTGGCCGGCCGCCGGAGCGATTACGCGGACGAAGAGGTTCTCGATCCCGGCGAGCGGTCCCGGTTCGACGTCCCGCCAGGCGTGCGCCGCGGCGTCGGTAAACACCAGCAATTGCCGCACCGGCTGTTGTGCAGAACGCAGCAGCCGCCCGGCTTCGCCCAGCGCGTATCCCAAGGGCACGGCATGCGGCTTGGTCGCAGCGGCGGTGCGGAGGTGACGGATGATGGCACCGCGCTCAGTGGCCATCCCTTCGGCAGCCACCTGCGGATCGGCCCGCACCAGGCCGAAGGCCGATTCCGCCGGCCAAGTCCCCGTGGATCGCAGGAACGTGAGCGCCTCCTGGCGGGCCCGGTCGAACTGGGTGATGACGGGGGTGAGCCGGTAGTACATGCTCCAGGAATCGTCAAGGACGACCACGCACGCCGCCGGTCGCGAATCCGGTGCGGCCCCGCCCGCTGGCACACACGTCGGCCCGGCCAGCAGTAACGCCGCGCACGCCAATATCAGCATCCGCGTCAGCAGTAACCACAGGTTGCGGAGTCGCCGGGCGCGGTCCCCAGAGGCCATAGCCGCCTGGAGAAAAGCCACCGCCGGAAAACGCACCCGCCGCGGGCGATGGCGCAGCCACCAATGGATCAACAGCGGCAGGGCGGCGACGGCCAGGCCCAGCAGCAATCCCGGCTGTGCGAAATGCAGGCTCGCGAGCAACGACCGCTCCCCAAACGGGTCAGCGTGTCAACTTCGCATTTTTCCCTGTACACGAGCGACGCGCAGCGATACTCTAGCGGGTACGTGGTAAACTGAAACGCCTTTCGCTGGTCATATCGCCGGGAGGCCTATGGCATTTGAGCCGCTCGAAACCGCTGAGGCCAGCGACTACCCCGCCTGCGTGCAACTGACGGTTTTCCTGGAAAACCGGGTGGGGCAATTGCTCCGCCTTACACGCCTGCTCGACGGCCAGGCGATCCGCATCCTGGCCCTCACGACCGACGCCGCGGCCGACTGCGGGACCATCCGGCTTTTGGTGGACGATCCGGATGCGGCCCGGCAGAGGATCTGTGACGCCGGGTTTGCCGTCGCCGAGAGCGAACTGCTCGTCGTGGAACTGCCCCCCGGCAAACGCGGGATCATCGCGGTCTGCACCGCTCTGATCTCCGGCGAGGTCAATATCCTGTACGCGTACCCGCTCTTGGGCTCCAAGAAGCGCGGGCCGTGTCTGGCCATTCACGTGGACGATTTGCCGCAGGCGGTGACCATCCTCGGGTCGAAGGGCCTCAACATGCTCGATCAGGGCGCGCTCTGAACACGGCATGCGGGCACCGCACACCCCCCCGGAAACCCGCTCCTGGACGATGAGCGACGGCTACGTGATCCACGGCCG
>JAUWXH010000119.1 GCA_030616465.1 Planctomycetota bacterium
CGGGCGTCGGCGTCGGGGTATATTCCAGCGTCAGCGCCGCCTGTCAGATCGCCGTCCGCGTCACCGGCCAAAACGACCCCGGCCCCGCGGCGACGATCTACGCGGACTATTACCCGCGTTACCGCGCTCTCTACCCGGCCCTCGCCGCCGAGTTCGCCGCCATGGCGCGGGTGGTGAACAAACACTTGAAGCCGTAGCGGCGGTTTCGTAACAGCCCGGACGGCTGCGGGTGGGTCGTCCGCCCGGTGGGGCCGGCCGCGGTTTGCCCGCCGCGCGCGGATCGGTATAGTCTCGCGCATGGGTACTCACCTGCTCGGACAAACCTGCGCGTTGCTCGCCGCCATCACCTGGGCCTTCGCGCTGGTGCTGTTCAAACGCAGTGGCGAGCGAATCCCGCCGCTGGCGCTCAACCTCTTCAAGAACGTGATCGCCATCATCCTCTTGGCCGCCACGCTGCTGGTCATGCGCGACGGGATCGGCACGCTGCGCGGATTCCCCCGTGACGACTTCCTGGTGCTGATCCTCAGCGGCATCATCGGCATCACGCTGGCCGACACGCTCATGTTCCACGGCCTCAACCTGATCGGCGTGGGCCTCTTCTCTATCGTCGATTGCCTCTACAGCCCGGCGATCATTCTCTTCTCATTCGTTTTTCTCTTCGAAAAGCTGACAGCGGCCCAATACGTCGGCGCGGTGCTGATCATTGCCGGCGTGTTCATCTCCTCGCGACACGAGCCCCCGCCCGGTCGCACGCGCGCGCAGCTCCTGAGCGGGGTCCTGCTGGTCGTGTTGGCCATCGGCCTGATGGCCGTCGGCGCCGTCGTGATGAAGCCCGTGCTCGAGACCGACGGCTTCCCGCTGATCTGGGGCACCATATTGCGGCTGCTAGCCGCCACGCTGGTCCTGGCGGTGCTGGCCCTGGCCTCGCCGAAGCGAAAGGCCCTCTGGTCGGTGTTCCGCCCCGCGCCGGTCTGGAAGGTGAGCATCCCCGGCTCGGTCCTGGGGGCATACCTGGCAATGGTTTTCTGGGTCGCCGGCTTCAAGTACACCCTCGCGTCGATCGCCAGCATCCTCAACCAGACCACGATCATCTTCGCGCTGGTCCTGGCCACGCTCATGCTGAAGGAGCGTTTCACCAGGCGCAAGGCGGTCGCGGTGACGTTGGCCTTGGCCGGCGTGATCATCGTCTGGCTCGCGACCCCCGCGCCGCCGCCGACAGGTCCGACCGCCAGCGCGCCGGCGTCGCAAGCCACCGCACACCGGCTGACGCTCCGCGGGCAGAGCGTATACTGTGCAAAGGGGGACCCGAAAACCTGCGATCTGCCGGCGAGCGGTTCAATCAGGCAAGGTGATTCATGACGGAGAGAAGCCCCCCACGCCGCTACTTCGACAACGCCGCGACGAGCTTTCCCAAGCCGCCGGGGGTTGCCGAGGCCGTTCGCGACTACCTCGAGAACGTCGGTGCCAGCGCGGGCCGCGGGACTTATCGCGAGGCGGTTGAATCCGGCCGCGTCCTCGACGAATGCCGCGCCGCGCTGCGCACACTGTTCGGCTGCCGGCCCGACGACGGCGTGATCTTCACGCTTAACGGCACCGACGCGTTGAACATCGCGATTAAGAGCGTTGTGCGGCCGGGCGAGCACGTGATCACTACCTGCATGGAGCACAACTCCGTGCTACGCCCGCTGAGCGCCCTGCGCGACCAGTTCGGCGTCGAGTGGACCGCGGTCGAGGCCAACCCGAACACGACGCTCATCAACCCGCACGACCTTGCCCGTGCGATGCGCGACAACACCGTGCTGGTCGCGTTCAATCACGCCAGCAACGTTACCGGCGTGCTGCAGCCGATCGAACCCGTTGTCGAGATGTGTCGGCAGCGTGGCATCGTTTTCCTGCTGGACGCGGCCCAGTCAGCCGGGCACGTGCCGGTAGACTTCTCGAGTCTGCCGATCGACTTGCTGGCCTGCCCCGGACACAAAGGTCTGCTCGGCCCGCTGGGCACAGGTGTGCTGCTCGTGCGTGCCGGCCTCGGGCAGCGGATGCGTACGGTCCGCGAGGGCGGCACCGGCTCGGAAAGTGAACACCCCGTGCAGCCCAGCTTCCTGCCCGACAAGTTCGAAGCTGGCAGTCACAACGTCGTCGGACTGGCCGGATTGCTCGCTTCGCTGCGCTGGCTGCTTGAGCGCGGCATCGGAGACATTCGGGCGCACGAAATCGCCCTGTGTCGCCGAATGATCGCGCGCCTGGACGCGTGCGAAGGCTTGCGCTGGTTCGGGCCGCGTGACGTCGGACATCGCGTCGGCGTCTTCAGCGTGCGCATCGCTGGGCTCGAGCCGGCCGAACTCTCGGCGACCCTCGAAACCCAGTTTGGCATCCTGACCCGCAGCGGCCTGCACTGCGCCCCCTACGCCCACCGCACGATCGGTACCTACGAGACCGGCGGCACCACGCGCCTGGCGCTCGGCCCCTTCCTGCACAAGGCCGACGTGGACGCGGCAACCGACGCCCTGGCCGACATCGCCAAGAGCGTCAAGAAGTCAGCTTCTTCCGTGGCACCGCTTTCCAATCGGTGAGTTATCTGGCACGGTCCGACTTGCTGCGTTGTGTCTTGAAGCCCGCGAAGCCCGGCCAGGCTGCGCTTGATCGTGCCGCCCGGCCGGCGTCAGCGCAGCCCGGCATGCTTACAGGCGATGAGGGAGAAATACCGATCATATGGCTCGGTGCGCAGCACCTCTGCCGCAGTGTGCTGTGGCGCCCGGCCGCCGGCGCCGAAGGTCAGTTCGATGTGCTCTCCCGGCGACGGTCGATCGCGGCGCGGCGTGATGAAGACCACCTCGTTGCGGGACGTGTCGTTTATCCAGCCGGTGTAGGTGTTGCCGGCGTCTTCGCGGGTCCAACAGATCCGCTCGGCTACGCGGGCGCAGCGCACTTCGCTGCGCAGTTCGAGTTGCCCTGTGCTCATCCGGAATCCTCGCCTTCGAAACAGCGCGTGATGAGCGCGTCGAGTTTGGCGATGCCGACACAAATGCAGGTGTCCGCGGCACCGTAGTACATCTTGACCAGGCCGGTGTGCTGCTCCACGATCGCCCCGCACGAGAACACCACGTTGCCGATGTCGCCGACCCGTTCGTAGTACTCGCGTGGCGTCAGGATCGGGATGGCAGCCCGGCCGACAACCTTGGCGGGGTTCTCCAGATCCAGCATGGCGACGCCGAGGCGATAAATGGGCCCGCCGGCCGTGTCCTTGACCCCGTGGTAGATCTCCAGCCAACCCTGGTCGGTCTCGATCGGCGGAGCGGAAGCTCCGACGCGCACGCAGTCCCAGTGGTCGGGACGGGTGGTCATGGCGACTTGGGCGTCGCCCCAGTGGATCAGGTCGTCGGAGTAAGAGACCCAGATGTTCCCCTGCGAGCCGACCATTGGCCGATCGAGCCGGGCGTAGCGACCGTTGATCTTCTTGGGGAACAAGGCCCCGTCTTTGTTGACCGGCTCGGAGATCAGCGCGATCCGCGTGAAGCTGGTGAAGTCGTCTGTTTTCGCGAGGGCCAGACGCGGGCCGTAGTGGCTGTAGGCCGTGTACATCACGTAGTGCGTTCCGTCCAGACAGGTGATGCGCGGGTCCTCGATCCCGCAGGCCTCGTAGGTGGCAAAGGGCTCGGTGTCGGCGGGGGTCATGACCGGCTCGGGGTCCACCACAAAGCGGTAACCGTCCTCGCTGTGGGCCAACGCGAAGATCGACCGCCCACGCTGGTCCTCCACCCGGATCAACAGGAGATAGTGATCGCCGATTTTCGTGGCGGCGGCGTTGAAGACCGTGTTGCATGGGAAGGGAATGTCCTCGAGCGAAACGATCGGGTTTCCTTCCCAGCGGTGAATGACGTCTCTGCCGGCCAGTCGTGTCCTGCGTTGTGACGCCGTCGTCTGGGCTGCCTGTGTCATGCCTTCTCACCTTCTGCAGGACCGATAAACCCTGGCGCTGTGCATCTCGGCAACACGCCGCCGCACGGACTATGCGCTTGTCCCCCAGGCGTCCGGCGCGCCGCGACAGTTCGGCACGCCGTCCGGTCAATACTTCGACACTTTTCCGGCCCCACTTGACGTGCCGGGCACAGGCTGCCGTATCCCCCTGGCGTGCAGCGCACGCGCTATGGTCCCCCGCGAGCGCTCAACGCTGCGCGAGCGCCAATAGCGAGCGGCTGAGGGCGGACGAGTTGGGAAACTGCTCAGTCGCCTTGGTGTACCGGTCCACCAACTCGCCACTGACCCGCGAGGCTCCATCGACGGCCAGTGCTTCAGAGACATCTTCGTCCGCTCGCCAGCCACGCGCGGAGTAGCCGCTGGCGAAGGCCAACAGGATTACCGCGGCATAACGCACGATCGTTGAGAGACGCGGATAGCGGCGCCGGACAATGGCAGGACGCACGCCGTGTGGCTTTGGGGGTGTGAGAGCCGCGGTTTGCCGCTCGGCTTCCTCGAGGGACACGACATCGGCCTCGACGACCGCGGCGGCCGCTTCCAGACCGCGGGCCAGCTCGCGGCATTGCTCACACGTCTGCATGTGCTCGTGCGCCGCGGCGCGCTGCGGCGAGTCGAGTTCGCCCGCGACGAGGTCGGCCAGTTGTTCGCGAAACGTCCGGCAGTTCATGACGTTCTCCCGGCTTGGATATCAGGCGTGGGGTCCGCCGTCCGGACCCGCTCCCGCACCGCCGACAGAGCCCGCAAATAATGGGTCTTGGCCGTGGGGACGGCGATGCCCAACTCGTCGGCGATCTGCTGAAATGTCATCTGGTCGTAACATTTGCCCATCAACACGAGTCGTTGCTGCTCACTGAGTGACTCCAACGCCGCGTGGAGTAGATCCGCCAATTCGCGCGCCTCGACGGCGTCGGCCGAGGAGGCGGTCGGCACGTGGCTCGCCTGCCGGGCGGCACGGGCGGACTCGGCCCGCCAGTTGTCGATCACCACCCGCCCCGTCACACGCCGCAGCCAGGCGATCGCGGCCGCCGGATTCGCCAACAGCGGTCGCCGGTCGAGCATACGCAGGAACACGTCCTGGACGACATCGAGCGCGTCGTCGTGGCGCCGGCACATGGCGTACGCCCAGCGGTACACCCGGGCGCGCTGCGTTCGGAAGCAGGTTTCCACGTCCAACGGCATCGCTTGTTCCTGCGACATCCGTGCGGCCACGTGGGCATGATAGCGTTGGGCTGCGCTGCCGAGCGGCCCGCCCGCCCGCAATTCCGGGCCGCGACGGGCCGATGGTGCCCATGCGACGCACGGGCTACTCGTCCGGGCCTTCAGCCCTGGCCCCGCGGGCGACGCGGCTGGTGGCCATCAGAACCACGTCGCGGTCCATCAGGGCCTTGCCAGGCAGATGCCACAACACGAATTCCCCGTCCACTTCGTCTGCGTTGTGCGCGACAATCTGCCCGGGCAGTGCTACCCGCACCTCGAGTTTATCGTCGCCCAGGTCCTCAGTGACCGCCCGCCGGGCTTCCTCCTCCTCGTATCCGGCGAAGAAGACATTGATCTGCTGCCGAGGTATGCGGAGTTCCTTCATCTTCTCGCGCAAGACATCGGGAACAGCGTCGATTACGCGGCGCGCGTACTCGTCGATCGCGGCATCCCGCTCGGGGCTGGCCGGCTCGGCGAGGAGCTGCACCACGGGCTCAAGATCCTCTTTCTGGAAGTGTTCAAGCACTGTGCGGCGCAGGATCAAACCATAGTGCTGCGGCCATCGGTCTTCCAGGGCCTCCACGCCGGCGTGGACATATTCAGCGTGCTTAAGCGCCTCGATCGCGCGGAGAACGCCGATCACCTCGGCACGCTGCTCGTCGCCGAGCGCTTCCAGACCTTGCTGCGAGAGCTGTTTCATCGCCTCGCTGTTTTCCTGCAACGTCTGGCGGTAGTACTCGTATCGGGCGTGCTCGCGAGCGACGTAGACCCGCCTGAAGTGGTAGTAGGTGGCGTCCGGCCGTCGCTCGATCACCAGCTCGGTCGGGAATGACAAGGCGGTGTCGTAGTTCGGGCCGGCCGGGTCGGCGAACGAATCGGGCAGGGGCTTACCGGCGGCGACCCGCAGCGTCGCCTCGCGGTGCTGCTTCTTCTTGCCTTCGTCGTTGGTGCTCGTCCAATCCTGCGTTTGCCACCCGCCGCGCCGCTCGGGCAGCGCGTCGCCGGTGGTGAAGTCGCCGGGATCGCCCGCGATCTCGACGCGGATCTCGACCGAGCCGTCGCGGGCCACCCGGATGCTTTCTTTTCGTTCCAAGCAGCCTGGTGCGAGTAACGCGACAGCGGCGAACAGAGCGGCGTGCGTGCTAGTTGGGCGAAGCGCGAACATGGGGTCATTCTCCTTTCTGTCAGGCGTAACGATGGCGCTCACCCTGGTAAACGAAGCCGCCGCGGAAATGGATGACACAGTCTGTCAAAAACCTCGGGGGCTATTGCTCCGTCAACCATCCAATGGTGGGGAGTGCGGGCGTGTCGCCCGCACAACCCGGCAATCGCTGGCTGAAGGAACGCTAGACGTTACGGCTGCCGACGGGTTTCGCTGCAAGCGGAAAATGCGGCCGCGGGTGGGTTTGCCAACCGGCGGGGCGGG
>JAUWXH010000267.1 GCA_030616465.1 Planctomycetota bacterium
AGGGCGTCCTCGAACGAGATCGCCTCCGCCAGATGCAGCGCCGTGTATTCACCCAGACTGAGCCCCCCCATCGCCGCGAACATGCCCGCCCGGAAGCGACCGCAATCCAATCCCGCACGGAAAATGGCGACGCTGATGGCGAAAATGGCCGGCTGCTGGATGTCCGTGGCGTTCAAACGCTCAGCGGGGCCCTCAAAACACAGCCGGGAAAGCTCGAATCCGAGGACCTCGTCAGCGCGCGCGAACGTGTCGGCCGCTACACTGAATCGCTCCGCCACGTCCTGGCCCATCCCGACCAGTTGCGCACCCTGGCCCGGAAAGATTGCCGCATTCGCAGACACCCTACACCCTCAGCAACGCAGTTGCCCACGTCAGCCCACCCCCGATAGCCACTAGCAGGACGTAATCACCGGGCTTGATCCGCCCTTCCTCCCAGGCCTCGTGCAACGCCACCGGGACCGACGCGGCCGAGGTGTTGCCGTAACGCTCGATGTTGATGACCACCTTCTCTTGCGGCACACCCAACCTCCGACAGGCTGAGTTGATGATCCGCAAGTTGGATTGGTGCGGAACGACCAACGCCAGATCGTCAACCGTCAGCCCTGCGTCCGCGACAGTTCCCGCGATGATCTCCTCCATCTTCGTCACGGCGAACTTGTAGACCTCGCGTCCCCTCATACGCATGTAATGCAGCCGCTCGGCCACCGTACGCGCTGAGGCCGGCTCCCGGGAACCGCCGGCCGGAACCCAGATGAGCATCGCCCGCGACCCGTCCGTCCCCAGGCGCCCCGCCAGCAGACTCCGCTGCGGATCGCGACTGGCCCGAACGATCGCCGCCCCGGCCCCGTCGCCGAACAGCACGGCGGTCGAACGATCCTCCATGTCGGTGATGCGCGTCAAACACTCGACGCCCACCACCAGAACGTTGTGGGCCATGCCGGTGATGACATATTGGGCCGCGGTGATCACCCCGTAAATGAACCCCGAGCAAGCTGCCTGCAAGTCGAACGCCGGCACTACCGGGTGACAGCCGAGCGCATGTTGAAGCTCGCAGGAGGTGGCCGGGAGAATGTGCTCGGGCGTAATCGTCGCACAGATGATCAGGTCGATTTGATCCGGCGTCACGCCCGCGCTGGCCAACGCCCCCCGACCGGCTTCGGTCGCTAGTCGCAGCGTCGACTCGTTCGGCCCGACAATGCGCCGCTCGCGGATGCCGGTCCGCTGCACAATCCACTCGTCCGACGTGTCCAAGCGCCGGGCGAAGTCCTCGTTGGTCACGACTTGCTCGGGCACGCTGGCGCCGGTGCCGGCGATTTCGACCGCCCACGCCAGCTTCATGTCAGGGAACCCTCGTGACAGTCCGACATCTGCCCGACGATCAGGTCGTTGAGCTTTGTCCGGATCTGCTCGGTCGCCACCCGGATCCCGTTGCTGATCGCGCGCTGGTCGCTGCGACCGTGGCAGATGATGGCCACGTTGTTGATCCCGAGCAATGGTGCCCCGCCGTACTCGGCAAAATCGTGACGCTTCCAGATGCGCTTCACAATCGGCTCGAACTGCCGACTCATGCCCGCATCTTCCTGCTCGATCTCGCGAACGATCGTCTTGAAGAGCCCATCGGCCAGGCCCTCCGTCAGCTTCAGCACCACATTGCCCACGAACCCGTCGCAGATGAACACGTGCGCGTTGCCGGCGAAAATGTCCCGCCCTTCCACGTTCCCCACGAAACGCAGGCTGTGATCCTGCTTGATCAGCCCGCGCGCCTCGCGCACCAAGCGGTTCCCCTTGACTTCCTCCTCCCCGATCGAGACCAGCCCCACCAGCGGCTCGGCAATCCCCAGAATCCCCCGCGCATAACACGTGCACATCCGCGCGTACTCGTGCAGGTGGTGCGGCTTCGGCGCCACGTTCGCCCCTACGTCGCAGATCAGCACCGGCCCGTGAAACGTCGGCATCACTACGGCAATGCCCGGCCGCGAGATCCCCTTGAGCGGCTTGATACGCAACTGGCACGCCGCCGCGAACGCCCCCGTATTCCCCGCCGAGATCAACGCGCCCAGCTCCCCCTGCCCGCCCGCTTTGGCCATCCGCACGATCGTCGAGTCGCGCTTCTGACGCAGCGCCTCCAGCGGCGACTCGTCCATCTCGATGACCTGCGAGCAGGCCACGATCTTGACCCGCGGGTCGCTCAGACCCAGTTCACGGCACTCGGCCTCCACCCGCTCCTGCAGGCCGTACAGGATCAACTCATCGGATTGCCCCAGGAACTGTAGCCCCCGCGCGGCACCCCGGACGATCTCCCCGGGCGCGTGGTCCCCCCCCATCGCGTCCACGCCGATCCGCATAACTTCTACGACTCCTCACCCCCAACCTTGATCGTTGTATGCGCGTTCACGTAGCCGCAATTCCCGCAGGCCAAGTGGGATAACTTCGCCCGACCGCACTGCGGGCAGGCCATCAGAGCGACGGGGCGCAGCGCCAGGTGCGAGCGGCGTGTGCGTTTGCGCATCTTGCTCTTCTTGTTTACCGGTAGCATCAGCTCTCCCGCTACTATAGACCCCGCACCGACCGCGCCGTACAGCGCATAAACGTCCGATAGCACTCACGCTCCACGCTTGCTAGCTGGCCAACCCTACGCCGGTGGCCGAGACCTGTCAAGATCGAAAAGGCATGCGAAAGATGTGCGCACCAACTGAGAGCGCCCGACGGAACCACGCTGCCACGGGCGCCCCGCCCGTGGAACTCGTCGGCTTACTTCTCGGAAACCGCCGTCTGACGGCCCTTGCGCAGCTTGAACTCTCCTACCGGTGCGACCCGCCGATACCCCAAGTACAAGATCAGGTCCAGCACTTCGGTCCAGGTCGGGAAGGGGCGGTCGTTGACCCGCTTGTACTCATCCATCGCCTTGATGAAATCGAGTTGCTCCTCGTTCATCCGGCCTTCTTCGGCCTCGCGCCGATATTCGGTACGCCGACGCCCGGGACCGCGCCGACGATCGAGGCTGGAACGCCGATCAACTCCGGCACGGCGGTCAACCGCGCAACGCCGATCTCCCTTACGTCGCTCGGGCTGCCTGGGCGTCTCCGCGACATTGTCTGAGGTTTCGTCGCTCATCGGTATATACATCGTCTGCCCCGCCCCGCCGACTGAAGCCCCGCCGGGTTTTTCGCAGACCCAGCCCGCCACAGCGCCCGCGCGCCGCCACGCACGCCCCGCGCTCGCAGGTCTGGGCCCGAAACCTCCAACCCCTCTCCGGCCCCCGGCGCCCCCCTAATGCTCCTCGTCCTCGGAATTCTCCTCGCCGACATCGTCTCCGTCGTCGTAGTCGTCTAGGTCGTCCTCTTCGTCGTCCGGCTCCTTGTCCTCGTCGAGTTCGTCGAACGCGAAATCCGGGTCCTCGTCGTCTTCGTCTTCGTCGTCCTCGTCTCGCCGACGGCCATCGGCCTTCAAGCCCAACGCATCCGCCGGCGCCCACGCCGGCGCCCCCGACTCGACCTCCGCAGACTCCCCAGCGCCGACCTCGTCACCATCTTCGCCGCCTTCGGCAAGCTCTCCCAACTGCCGCATTTCCCACTCAGCTATCTCAGGTCCCTTGCGTCGAACCACTGAGAGCATCCCTATACTCCTGACCAATCCCATCACCGCACGGCGCGCGCGCGGCAGATTAACCACGACCGCCCGTTCGTCAAGCCCAAAATTGTTGTTTTCCGCCGCCCTCGAGCGGAAGGCCCGCGCGGCTCGACACTCCCCGCCCAGCGACCCTATACTCAGGCGGCGGGGCGGGTTGGGTTCAACGCGCGACAGAACCCTTCCAGCATCGCTGGCGTGCGACGCCGTCCATGCCCGCCGGCCCTTGAGGAGAAGCCCGTGACTACTCCCGACCCCTGGTACGCCGAGGGTCTGTGCTTCAGTTGCACCCACTGCGGCAATTGCTGTAGTGGAGCTCCCGGGTACGTCTGGGTCGCCTACCAGGAGATTGCCGCCATCGCCCGTGCCCTGGGGCTCACCACCGAGCAGTTTGAAACCCACCACACCCGCCGGGTCGGATCACGGCAGAGCCTGCTGGAGTTCGACAACGGGGACTGCGAGTTCCTCGAACGCGATCCGGACGGCAAAGCCCGCTGCAAGATCTACGCCGTACGCCCCCTGCAATGTCGAACCTGGCCATTGTGGGAATCCAACCTTCGCTCCCCCAGAAGCTGGAAGCAGGCTGCCCGCAACTGCCCCGGCATCGGCCGCGGTGAGCGCCACCTGCTCCCCGTTATTCAGGCCGTGCTGCGTGCGAACGCCAGCGTTTCCCTGCCCCTCTGACTGCCAGCGATAGCCACCCCACCACTGCCGCCGCCAGGCCCAACCAGAACTGC
>JAUWXH010000353.1 GCA_030616465.1 Planctomycetota bacterium
GGTCGATCCAGCTCGGCGAACGGGCGATCACGCCGTCCTTGTACTTCGCCCGCTTGGCCACGATCTCCGGCCAGTTATCGGGGTAGGAGACCACGCCCTGCGGCGCGATGCGGGCCTCGTCCGCTTCCACCAGCAAGCGCACCTCGTCGGCCCTGTAGGCGGTTCGCAGGGCGTCCTGGTAATACAGCCGCTGGCGGTCACGCTCCAGGACCGCCTCGACGTCGATGATCTCCTTTGACGGCCGATACCCGTACTCGTCCGGCATCTGATTCCACAGCGCCCGCTCGCGCAGCGCCTGCGCGTCGCCGCGGGTGTCGATGTCGGCGGTATCCGCGCCCTCATAGCCGCGGGCGATCTGCGCCGCCGCCCGGGCCTGACCGTCGAGCCGGTAGGTCGCCGCGGCCAGCCGCCGTTCTTCGGGCGACTCGGGCGCCGTGGCGGGGACGCGGTCGATGGCCACGCCGGCCCGTTCGGCTTTCGCCAGGATGCCCTCCGCCTGAAGCTCGTACACGCTCGCGTCCACCCCGCCGGGCAGTTGCTTGAGCAGTCTCAGAACGGTTTGCGCCTTGCGGGCGGCCTCGACGAAACGCCGGGCGCGCAGGGCCCTACGCGACTGGATCAGCTCGAGCCGCGCTTGCGACAGCACCAGATCGATACGGGCCTGCTCTTCCAGGCGCGACAGCTCATCTTTCGCCTGGTCGCTAGCGGCCGTGGCCGTCTCTTGCGACTCATCAGCCGCCTGGCGCTCGGCCACGCTCTGAGCGATGAGTTCCTGGTCGTCCGTGACGTCCGCGTCGGCGACACCCACGACGACGACCGTCAAGGCAATGATGACAAACGTGCTGCGGATGTTCATGGCTGGTGCTCCTCATACCAACGGCGCCATTCCGTCGAGTCAAACCCGAAGTTCTGTCCGGTTATCTGCTTTAGCGCTTCCAGCACCTCGGTGCGGTAAACGGTTACGTCGCGCATCTGCCATTCGTTGCGGATCCCCGCTGCCGGTGCGGTCGCGTCCAGGATGATGCCCACCGTCGGCGAGTAGATCACCGTCGTGCTCCCGCCGATCACGACGTGCGTTGATCCGCTGAAGGCGCGCGGCAGGTTGTTGATGTAGCCGCGCACCGGGACCTCGACCAGCATACGCCGCCGGGCGGTCAACGAGTTGATCAGGTCGGGCACTGCTTCCTCGGTTCGCAGCAGGCCCAGCCCCCGGGCCGCCCGCCGAACCAGCCAATCCTCCCCACGCAGCGCCTGTCGAAACTGCGCGGGGATGCGTGGATCGTCGCGGCGACGCAATTGGGTCAGCGTCGTCTCGCGGATGCCCTCGTCCGGATCGACCAGGGCCAGCACTGCCAGGTTCATCGTCGCCTCGTCCTGCGGAAAGCGGCTCAGCGCCTCGACCAGCACCTGGCGACACACCCGACTTCCCTGGCTCAGTTCGCGTGCCAGCGGCAGGATCGCCAGCGGGTCTCTGATTCGCAGGATCTTCACCCACCCCTCCTGCACCAGTCGCTCCTTGGGGTTCTCCAGCAGTGACGTCTTGATCGCCCGGATACGCTGGAACCACTGCGAGCGAATCGCCGCCACCAGCTTGTCCTGCTCGTCACGCTGCTGTTCGGCAGCGCGGGTCGCCTCATCGCGCTTCGGCCGTTGCGGCACCGTCCGCCCGTCCACCCAGAAACGCCCCACGCGCACATAGCCCAGCGCTGCACGGGCCGGCGCGTAATCGCGGTCGAGCTCGAGCACACGCAGCAGGTGCGTACGCCGCTCGCCTTTCAACCCACGTTGACCGCACCACTGGGCCAGGGCCATCTGCTCCTCCGGCGTCTGGCCGGCCTGCTGGCGACGCTGCTCGTATTCCTCGAACGGCGACGGACACTTTTCGACCCGCTTAACGATCTCGGCCGGCAGCTTCACGATCCCGGCCACGGTGCGCAGGCGATAGCCGTAATCATCGATCTCCAGGATTTCCCCCTCGATGGTTCCGCCGCTGGCCAGGTGCAGGATGTCGGCCAGCCCGCTCGGCAGCCAGGTCAGTAGTGCGATCATGGCGCAGCTAGTGATCCCCCACCGCGCGGCAGCCGCGCTGCGAAGCGCCAGACCCGCGTACCCGAAACGCATGCTCAACCTCGGAAGCTCGCCAGCACCACCGCACTCCATTATAACCTGCCGACGACCTTCCCTGCCCATTAATCCTCGAACCCACGTGTCCCCGCCACCTGCGGCCCGCCACCCGAGGACGCCGGGCTCGCGGAGCACGTCGGCGCCAGAGCATCCTCGGGTCGGAATCACCCCGCGAATCTCCAGCTCGGCGTCGGCCCGGCTTTGACGAGTGACGCTGTCTCCGGGGCTGTGGGTTGCCTCCACCACATCGTTGAGTCTGAAATCGATCCTTGGTATCATAGGGGCATCAGGTCTGCCCCGCTGACGACGGTCGTCACGTCCGGGGCATTCGGGGTTTGGGGGGAGGAGGAGTTGGGTGACATGTCGGCACGCACGCAAGGTCTAAGACTCGTATCGTTCACGACGGTCCTCCTGGTGCTCGGGCTGACGGTAGCGACCGCCAACGCCGACACGATCTACGTGTGCTGGGATGGCAGCGGGGATTATCTGACCATCCAGGAGGGTATCAACGCCGCCCAGGACGGCGATGAGGTCGTCGTTTGCGACGGCGTTTACACCGGCCCCGGCAACAAGAACATCGACTTCCACGGCAAGGCGATCACGGTCCGCTCGGCCAGCGGCGATCCTGACCTGTGCGTCATAGACTGCCAGAGCGATGGCCGCGGGTTCTACTTCCACAGCAGTGAGACGGCCGACGCGGTCGTGGAGGGGTTCACCATCAGGCGCGGCGACGCAGGGGATGGCGGGGGCATCTGCTGCTGGGAGGCTAGTCCCACCATCAGAAACTGCACCGTCACTGGGAACACAGCAGAAGGGGAAGAGGTGGTGGGCGGCGGCGGCATCCTCTGCGAAGGTGGCAGCCCGACGATCAGCAACTGCACCATTAGCGCCAACATGGTGGTGGCGGAGGGCTCTTTCGCCTTCGCCAACGGTGGAGGCATCTACTGCGAAGGTGGCAGCCCGACGATCAGCAACTGCACCATTAGCGCCAACATGGTGGTGCCGGAGGGCGATCTCAACCTCGCCAGCGGTGGAGGCATCTACTGCATCGATGGCAGCCCGACGATCATGCACTGCACAATAAGCGGGAACACAGTAGAAGGGGAACACGCGACCGGTGGAGGCATCTACTGCATCGATGGCAGCCCGACGATCAGCAACTGCACCATCAGCGACAACGTGGCGGGGGGCGATATCACCCATGGGGGCCATGGTGGAGGCATCGCGTTCCTGGGGGATGGGACGATCAGCAACTGCACCATCAGCGACAACGTGGCGGGGGGCGATATCTCCGGTGGTGGAGGCATCGCGTG
>JAUWXH010000430.1 GCA_030616465.1 Planctomycetota bacterium
CAAGGCGACGGTTCGATCGCCGAATCTGAATTACGACGAGACGATCTCGGCGCTGAGGATCGAATGGTGATTCATCTGACCCTATTAGTCGCGTTGCTGTCCGCCACCCTGGCCGGTGCAACACCGTTGCCGGCCGGCGGCGGGTTCGTCCTGGACGGGTTCCCGCGGACCCTGCCGCAAGCCGAAACGCTGGCACGCGGGCTGCACGAGCGCGGTCAGCAGCTAGATGCCGTGCTCGACTTCCGCATGGGTGACGAGCAGATCGTGCGCCGAATCGTCGGCCGGCGCGTTTGCACCCAGTGCGGAGCGACGTATAATGTGAAGTTTTCGCGGCCGAGGGTGGCCGGTGTTTGTGATTCCTGCGGCGGGACACTGTCGCAGCGCGTGGACGATCGGGAGGACGTGATCGTTACGCGCCTGGAAACGTATCGCTCGCAGACCGCTCCGCTGGTTGAGTATTACTCCCAGCAGGGCCTGCTGCACGTGGTGGACGCCTCCGCCGATCCCGACACGGTCGCGGCGGAGGTTGCCCGAATCGTGGCGTCGCTGGACCGCTCGGCATGAGTTCGGTCGCCGCCAGCAAGATCGTGATTAAGTCGCCGCGCGAAATCGAACTGATGCGTGCGGCGGGTCGCTTGGTTTACCGTGTGCTCTGTGAGGCCGAAGCACTGGTAGGGCCGGGGACGACGACGGCGGAGTTGAATGAGACGGCGGGTCGGTTGATCCGCGCGGCCGGGGCCACGGCCCTGTTCCTGGGCGTCCGCAATGCGCAAGCGCGGTTTCCCTTCCCGGCCAGCATCTGCTCGTCGGTCAACGAGCAGGTCGTGCACGGGATTCCGGACGATCGTCCGCTGAAGGCCGGCGACATCGTCAGCATCGACTGCGGCGTTCGGCTGAAAGGGTACTGTGGCGACGCGGCCCGGACTTACGCGGTCGGCAAGGTGAGCCCGGCCACGCGACGGCTGCTGGACGTGACGCGCGAGGCCTTGGACATCGCCGTGCGGGAAATCCGCCCGGAGATGCGCTGGAGCCGCGTGGCGCGGGTCATGCAGAGGTGTGTGGAGCGGGCCGGGTTTGGAGTGGTGCGCGAGTTTGTCGGTCACGGCATCGGCCGCGAGATGCATGAGGAGCCGAAGATTCCCAACTACGTGGAGCGCGGGAAGCGGAACGCGGACTTCCAGTTGCTCCCCGGGATGACGCTGGCCGTCGAGCCGATGGTGACGGCCGGACGGCCCGAGGTCGAGTTCGCCGACCGGGACCGCTGGACCGTGGTGACCAAGGACCGTTCCTTGGCGGCGCATTTTGAGCACACCATCGCGGTGACCGACGACGGTGCCGACGTCCTGACCGACGGGCGTTGAACCGGCGACGGCTGAGTTGAAGAGGGTTCGGTCATGAAAGTCCGAAGCAGCGTCAGGCGTATTTGTGAGAACTGTAAGATAGTCAAACGCAAGGGCGTTGTGCGGGTGATCTGCACGAACCCGCGGCACAAGCAGCGCCAGGGTTAGCGCGAAGGGGCTGGATCGATGCCGCGTGTTGCCGGTGTGGACATTCCGAACGAGAAACGGGTTGACGTCGCCTTGACGCGTATCTACGGCATCGGGCCGCACTCGGCGACCCAGATTCTCAAGGCTGCCCGCATTGACCCCGGCCTGCGGGCCGGGAAGCTCACCGAGGACGAGATCAGCCGCATTGCCGGCGCCATCGAGAACGATTACGTGGTCGAGGGGCAGTTGCGGCGTCAGGTTCAGCAGAGTATTGCCCGGTTGCGCGACATCCGCTGCTACCGGGGTCTGCGGCATATTCGCGGGCTGCCCGTGCGCGGGCAACGCACCCGCACGAACGCCCGCACACGCAAGGGCCCGCGCAAGACGGTAGCGGGCAAAAAGGGTATCAAGGAAATGCATCGCGGTTAGCGAGCGGGAGCGGTTGCTTTGGCGAAATCAGGCGGGAGACGTCGTACGCGGCGGAACGTGGCGAAGGCCGTCGTCCACATCAAGGCGACCTTCAACAATACCGTCATCACGATCACGGATACCAGCGGCGATACGCTGTGCTGGGCCTCGGCCGGCTCGGTGCCGCTCAGCGGCGGCGAAAAGAAGTTCAGCGGGGCACGCAAAAGCACCCCCTTCGCCGCCCAACGTGCCGCACAGTACGTCGCCTACGAGGCCAAGAAGAACGGCGTCGTTGAAGTGGAGGTCAGGGTCAAGGGGCCGGGGTCCGGCCGCGAGTCGGCCATTACTGCCTTGCAGGCCGCCGGGCTGCGCATCCAGTCCATCGAGGACGTCACCCCGATCCCGCATAACGGATGTCGTCCGCGCAAGAAGCGGAGGGTATGACGCATGGCCAGGTTTCTGGGGCCGGCGTGTCGCAATTGCCGCCGGGAAACCATCAAGCTGATGCTCAAGGGCGTCCGCTGCGAGACCGCCAGGTGCCCCATGGAGCGCGAGTACCGCAACAACCCGCCGGGGATGCACATGTGGCGGCGCGGGCGGAGCTCGGAGTACGCGGTGCGTCTGCGCGAGAAGCAGAAGGTCAAGCGTTACTACGGCCTGATGGAGAAGCAGTTCCGGCGTTTGTTCGCGATGGCCGAGCGGTCGCAGGAGAACACCGGTATCGCCTTGCTGCGGTTGTTGGAGCGTCGGCTGGATAATGCGGTTTACAAGGCCGGGTTGGCCGGCTCGCGGCGGACCGGCCGCCAGGCCGTGACCCGCTTCGCGCAGAACCGCATCCACCAGAACGTCGCCGAGGAGAACGCGGGCGCGTCGTTCCGGATCGCGATGGGCAGCCGCGTCGGCGGCGCGCGGACGAACGGGGATTCCCCCGAGCGCCTGGCCGGGTGCGCGAAGCGCGCGGC
>JAUWXH010000574.1 GCA_030616465.1 Planctomycetota bacterium
CGCGGCGGCAACGCTCCCCCTTATCGGGCGACAAATCCTGCCGGGGGCTCGACTTAACTCCTTGCCGGCCCAGGAATTCCGCTTGAACGCTCGTCACGCTTGCCTTAAGATTGGGGGTGGAGTTAGCTAACCGTGGGCTTCACGGTCGCGTCTGATTGGATGTAACATCTCGGTGGAGTAGCGTGGGCAATGATCCGCCGCCACGCGGCGGCAATCTGGGGATCGCGATGAGCACCGACAGGAACCCAGTAACCATCACCAAAAAAGACCTGGTGGATCGAATCGCAGAGGACACCGGCAACAAGCGCGTGGTCGTCAAGAAGATCGTCCAGCGGCTCCTCGAAGAAATCATCCGCGAACTGGGACAGGGCAACCGGCTGGAATTCCGCGACTTCGGCGTGTTCGAGATCCGCGAGCGAGCCGCCCGCGTCGCCCAAAACCCCAAGACCATGGAAAAAGTCCGCGTCCCCAGCAAGCGTACCGTCAAGTTCAAGGTCGGCCGGCTGATGAAAGAACGTCTGACGGACGAGCGCCCCCATGCCGAGCAGCCGTTCGCCAGCCCCGTCTCAATGCCCAGCCCAACCCAGCCCCGCGGATCCGACCACACGCTCGCGCTGAGAGCCGCCCACTTCACGCAAGCGCCGGCGGCACTCGGACAAACGGGAGCAGCACCTCAGTCTGATTTGTCGGCCGGCGCGGCCGCAGTTGGCGCTGCCTGCTCACCCAGCACCGAGCGCAGCAGGATTTCGGCGATGTCGAGCGCCTGCACGTCTTCGTGGCCTTGGTCCAGCAGGCCGTCGCGCAGCATGGTCATGCAGAACGGGCAGGCCGTGGCGAGTGTGCGATCCTGGCCATTGCTCGGCAACACGCGTAGGAGTTGGTTCACACGCGTGTGATTGACGCGGGCTTCGCCCTCCTCTTCTTCCTTCCACATCTGTGCCCCGCCGGCCCCGCAGCACATCCCGCGGTCGCGGCTCTCGACCGGCTCGCACAACCGCACGCCGGGAATCGCGCTCAGCACTTCGCGCGGCGGGTCGTAAATGTCGCTGTGTCGGCCGAGGTAGCAGGCGTCGTGGTAGGCGATCTTCGCTTCGACGCGGTGCTGCGGCTTGAGTCTGCCCTCGCGCACGAGCTGCGCGAGCAGCGCGCTGTGGTGAATGACGTCGTAGTGCCCGCCGAAGTCGGGGTATTCGTTCTTGAGTGTGTTATAGCAGTGCGGGCAGATCGTGATGATCTTCCTGACGGCGTAGTTGTTGAGCGTCTCGACGTTGGCCTGAGCCAGCATCTGGAACAGGTATTCG
>JAUWXH010000264.1 GCA_030616465.1 Planctomycetota bacterium
CCCGCGAGGCCCAACAGATGTCGGCGTTGCGGGCGGAATTGGCCGAGTTGAAGGGCGAGAGCGCGGATAAGGAGTCGAAGTAGCAGCGTAACGGAGCGGCCGCCATGAAATACCTCGGTGTTGCACGAATCGAAAACGGGCGCTTAGTGATGCCGGACGGCTTTGAAGGGGCCGGTGACGAGACGACGTATGAAGCGGTCGAGATCGGCGATGAGATTATTCTCTCGCGCACGCCACTCGATCGGAAACGTCTGGAGCAGATTGACCGGCTGGCGCGCGAATCCATCCAGAATCACCGCAAGAGCCTGGAAGGCCTCGCGAAATGAACTGGATCACGCTGGATGATCTGCTCCTGATCCACGCGCGCGTGATCGAAGCCACCGGCGGTGTCGGGGGCGTCGTCAACGCTGGCGGACTCGAATCCGCGTTGCTGCGTCCGTTCACAACATTCGATGGCGTCGAGCTGTTTCCGGATCTGATGACGAAGGTGGCGGCATTGATCCACTCGATTATCGCGTTCCATCCGTTCGCAGACGGCAACAAGCGCGTTGCGCTCGTTGCAGGCGACATTTGTCTGCGTTTGAATGGCCTGCGCTTGACTCCGTCCGACGACGTTGAGCCGTTCTTTTGGTCGATTGCGCGCGGGGAGCAAGCAGTCGAATCCATCGCAGCCTGGCTCAGAGAGCACACCGAGAACGTCGGGTAACGCCGGATTGTCATCTATGGCCACCTTCGCCACATTCAAACGGCTGAAAGACAAGGGCGTTGCCGCCCTCAAGCAGGGCGACTATGTCGCGGCCAAGCCGTATCTCATCCAAGCCGCCGAGTGCATGATCGAGCTCGCCGAGGAGAACAAGGACGCCAAGCAGCGGGCCGAACAAGAGGCCTACGCCAAGGAGCTGATCGAGCTGGCCAAGAGCTGCGACCGCAAGGCCCGGCACGGCAAGCGTGGCCGCGGCGTCCGCGACCGGGCCGGCGAGGGCGAGGAAGGCGGCCCAAGCGCCGAAGACTGGATCGTCAAGGAGAAGCCCAACATCCACTTCAGCGATATCGCCGGCCTGGAGGACGTCAAGGAGGAGATCTACCTGAAGATGATCTACCCCTTCCGCCACCCCGAGCTGGCCCAGCGCTACGGGATTGACGTGGGCGGCGGGATGCTGCTGTTCGGCCCGCCGGGCACGGGCAAGACCATGATCGCCAAGGCGATCGCTTGCGAGCTTGACGCCACCATGTTCGTGATCACGCCGGCGCAACTCATGAGCAAGTGGGTCGGCGAGGCCGAGCAGAACGTCCGCAAGCTGTTCGATGCGGCCAAGGCGGAAGACCGGAGCGTGATCTTCATGGACGAGGTGGAGGCCCTGGTGCCGAAGCGGCGTGACCAGCAATCGGCGGTCATGCAGCGGGTCGTGCCGCAGATCCTTCAGGAATTGGAGGGCTTCGACCGCAAGCCGGGCCGCGCGCTGCTGTTCCTGGGGGCCACCAACGAGCCGTGGCAGCTCGATACCGCCATGATGCGGCCCGGCCGGCTGGACGCCAAGGTCTACGTGCCGCTGCCGGACGCCGAAGCGCGCTTCAAGCTGTTCGAGATCTATTTGGGCAAGCGCCCGCTGGCCGACGACGTCAATTTCGCCAAGCTGGTCGAGTTGACGGACGGCTACAGCGGGGCGGATATCAAGGCCATCGCCAGCCGTTCAGCAACTCGTCCATTTTTGGAAACGGTAAGCGGGGCCCAACCGCGTAATATAAATATGGCGGACCTTCTGGCGGTCATCGCGGAGATGCCGCCCTCCGTCCGCAAGAAGGACAGCGAGAAGTACGAGCAATGGGCGGCGGGCGTCGGCTAGCCACGACCGTCGCGGATCGAAGCGAGACCGAATTGGAGTCGTGAAAGGTCGGGACAGCGCGGGGCGCGGGCTCAGAGAGCTGCCGGCGACGCGCCCAGTACACGTAAGCCGGCGGGAACGGAGCGGCAACGATGGGTCGCGATATCAAAGAGCAGTTGGCGGAACCGACGGTAATCGCGCTGCGCTGTGCCGGCGACCAGTGGCCGCACTCCTTGCTCTCCGCCGCCGTCATCCCCGACGCCTGGATGGGCCTGGTCGAGACGCGCGACGGGCGACGGCGGTTCGTGCCGGCCGGCGAAGATCCACGCCTCCAGCGCGATGATCAGCTCGTGCTGGTGCGCAACCGGCTGATCACCGTCCCGCTCGACGTTGCAGATTGCCGGGCAGCCTGCGGAAACTCGGTGAGCGCAACGTGCGAGCTGCTGGTCCGCTGGAACGCCGACGAGCACGACCTGGCCGCGCTGCGCAAGGCACTGTTGACGCAGCAGGAACTCACGCTCGACGGATTGGCGAACGCGGTCGCCGACGCCGGCGGACAGACCGCCTTGCAGCAACTCATTCGGGAGCACCCGGCGGCGAAACTGGTCCACGAAGACCAGCGCGACGCGCTGCTCGACGCGGCTCGCGAACGGCTCAAACGTTTCATCTTCGAGACGGGCATGGTGCTTGACCGCGTGGCCAAGCTCGAGCTGTCCAGCGAATCGCTGGCGCGGCACGAAGCCCGCCAGCGTCAGGCCGCCGAGCGCGTCGAGCGGATTGAAACACGCAAGATGGTCGAGCAGGCGGCATTGGCCGCCACCCAGCGCCGGCTCGACGATCTGGGCGGGCTGCTCGAGAAGCTCAAGACCGCCGCCGAAGCAGACGCCCAAGTGCAGTGGCACGATTTGCTGCCGGCGCTGTCGCCCGCCGAGCGCGGCCGGCTGTTGGAGAACCTGTGGCGCATCACGCCGGACCGGAAGACCGCGGAGGCAATCGTCGTCGTGGCCGGAAAGGAATGCGTCTGGCTGGACCCGGCCGCTCCAGAGCAGGTCACCCGCCGCGTGACGCTCGGCGATGAGCTCGGCGGCTTGCGGTCGGTGACGGCTTGCCTGGACAGGCAGCTTCTAGTGGTCGGCGCGGGCCGAGGCGTGTGGACCGTCAACGCCGCCGACGGGGATATCGTCGGCAAGTACGAGGTCCCCAACGCCGGCGAACCGCGAACGGGCTTCAACGCCGCTGCCCTCGCGGGTGACAGGCTCTTCGCCACGCACTCCCAGCTTGGCTGCTGGTGCTGGCCGCTCGACCGGGCCGCGGAAGCCCGCGCGCTGCTCGAGCCCGTTGACGGTGTTCCAAAGACCGTCCGCGCCGCGACGACCACCGAGGACGGCCGACTGCTCTTTGCGGCCGATGACTGTGTCCACGTCTACGACGCCGAGGGGCGGTCGCTCAGCATGCTCGATACCGGTGGAAAGGTGATTCACTGCCTCGCCGTGCTCGACAACGCGGTGTATGCGGGCACCGCGAACGGCATGCTGCTGGAGGGAACGCTGGACGAGACGCAGGAGCTCTGGCTGGTCGTTCACCGCGCGCCGGCCGCGATCGAAACCGTCCAGGCCCGCCGCTGGAGCGACCTGGTCGAGCTGGTCATCCCGGCCGGGGTGCAGGGCGTGTGCGGCGTTTACGGCGAGGAGGGCGTCGTTACCCGGCTGCTGGAGAGTCGTACGCCCATTCGCCGAGCCTGGGCCTGCGATGACCTGATCGTCGCCCTCAACGAGTTGCGCGACCGGCTGATCGTGATGAACGCGAACCTGCCGGACCGCACCGGCCACGACGTGCCGGTCGCGCGCCTGCTGGGGCATTCGATCCAGGATGCGGCGATTGTGGTCGCGACGGAAGAAGGTGAGCGCGACGAGACGACGGGGGCGGTACGGGCAGCTCACCCGCCGAGGGACGAAGCCGAGTCGGCGTGAGCCGCTTCCCGCGAGCGTCGCGGCGATCGAAGCCATCGGGGCGTGAAGGAGTCGTCATTTGTGAGGGCGTATGCGCGTCAATGCGACAAGTGCGGGATGCTGGTCACCCCGCGAGGCGGCGCGACACCCCGTTTCTGCCCGACCTGCGGGCACCAGTTCTTGGACAGTCCGGCCTATGCCGGCCAGCGGAGCGACGGTTCTCCCCAGGCGACGGCGGGCGGCGCGGTGGCCTCTCTGGTGTTCGGCATCCTCTCCATTCCGATCCCCATGATCGGGCTGATCTTAGGCATCGCCGCGATCGCTGCCGGCGTGCGCGCGAAAAAGCGGATCGAACACTCCGGCGGCCGACTCGGCGGCCAGGGCCTGGCCACCGCCGGCATCACCCTCGGCATCATCGGCGCGGGCATCTGGACGCTATTCTGCGCGGCGGTGCTTTAGCCGCTGATGTCGCGCGCAACAACTCCCTTCAACGGGGACTCGACCACGCACACGAGTGCGGTGGGCTTAGCCCGCATTTCTCACAGGTAGGGCGATTTGGCGCTGTTCTCGGCCGCGGGGCCGCGAATAGAGGGGGCCGATGAGAGTTGGGAGGTCAAGCGGGGCGGAACGCCTGCTCAGCAACGCCG
>JAUWXH010000001.1 GCA_030616465.1 Planctomycetota bacterium
CGTGCAGCCGAACCTCTGTTTTCAGGCCCGTCATTCCGCGGCAGCTTCCATGGAACGTGATCTGTTGGAAGCACCCCGGCAATTCCCGGCGCTTCAGGGCGCGCGCCGTCGCGCTCGAACGCTGGAGGTCCAGCCCTTTGAGAACCTCGCGCCACTGCTTGTGGCCACTGTACGCCCGCGGCTCGGGGCCCGGGATTTGTTCGTGGATGATGCGCCCGAACGAAAGCCTCTTGTGGTCGCGGACCAGTTCCCGGCGCAACTGCTTGTCGAAGATTCTCCGGACCAGGCCGGTTCGAGGGTTGACCCGCACGTGGTAATAACGGTTCTCAAGCGAGTCTTTGGGGTCCCTGGTAACCGACCATTTCAGGACTTTCGGGGCCGCGTCTTTGACGACGCGGAGGACTTTGTATCCGGCGGCGGGCACGTCCTTCAGTGGGATGCGCAGTTCGTTTTGAGGGTCCTGCCGGTGCTCGTGCCAGTATGGTACGGCGCGGCCTGTCTCCGCGTCGGTGAGCCGGTCGATGCGATAGCCGGACAGCGGCCGCTGCACGCACTCCAGCTCCGCCACGCCGCTGCGCGGCCAGGGCAGCGGGTTGTAAATGACAACGCTTGGCGAATCCGGCAGAGCGGCGTGCCCGATGCGCCCCAGGACCGCGGTGAACGCCGACTCCGATTCCAGCCGCGCTTCGTAGAAATGCCGGCGCTTGTACTGCCACTGCATCTTCGCGAAGTCGCCCTGCGGTTGGGCAACGCTGCTCGAAGCTCCCCAAGTATGCTCGCAGGCGAGGTGGGCAGCGTCGTAGACCCGGGCGAGTGAATCGGTGGGAAAACACGCTGACTGATCCGTCGCACACAGGAACGAGGCGGCGATGCCGACGGCCCTTGCGAGGTGCTGCGCCTCGCGGGTGTAGCGGACCTCGTCGGCAGCGCTGCCCAGTCCGAACGCCCAGTAATCCGGCCAGTGGCCGCGATAGGCGGGGATTTCGTCAGGCCAGGTTCGGCGGACGTATCGGAACCATCGACTTAAAGTGTCCAGACGCAGTGTCGGGTTAATGAACCGCTGGCTCCACGCGCGGGCCGTCAGGCTGGGACGAATGGTCGGCGGGGCACAATCCGAAGGTGTCCCTGACATGAGCAACAACACGCGGTCATAAGGGTAGCCTCGCCGGGTGAGGTCCGAGAGGTACTCTGCCACACCGGCCATGCTCTCGTCCACGCCTTTATCAATGCCGAAGCGATTGCCCAGCAGATACACCTCGCCATGCCAGACCAGGATGCGTTTGCCGTCCGGTGATTCCCACCAGAGCGGCGTCGGGCGGTGCAGCGGGCAACGCGCCATGTAGTCGTTGATTGCCACCGAAAGGGTGTGCACGCCCAGGTCGTGTAGGGCGGCCGGGTAGACCCACGGCCAGCCGTTAACGTCGCAGGCCATGCCGCTGCTGACGGGAATTCGATGTCGCCGGGCGAAATCATTGATGAAGTCAAATGACCGCAGCACTTGCTCTGTGCCGGGCAGGTCCGTCATTTGCAGAAAGCCGGCGGTCGCTTCGATGGAACCGCGGCGGAGATGGCCGACCAAGGCGCGTAGCTGCCGGCGCGACGCAAAACGCTCGAAGTTCTGAAGATGGTAGGCCGTCTCGATGGTCCAACGAAAACGCGCCGGCTCCGGAAAACCTTTGGTCTGATCGACAATGGCCATTGCTTCCAGCAGAAACTCGTAGAAAGCCCGGTCGATGTTGGGCTGGTAGTCCATGTACCCGAGGTCGGTATGCGTATGGTTTACGAGATGGATGGTCCAAGGTCGCGGCGGCTGGACCCGCGTGCGCGCAGTTTGGCCATCCACCTCTACGCTGAGTGAGCGCGGGGCGTCAACAGCAGCGAAGCTGATCCACTGCGTGCTGTGACCGTGTGGGATTTTGCCCCGTATCGAATCCCGGTGTCCGCCGATGCGATAGGACACGACGCAGGCTCGGGGGCGGCCGGGGTTCTCGATCTTCAGCGACGCGAGCTGTTGCCCGTCTCGTTGAACCAGATCCGTGGATGCGAGCTCGATCTTAAGCGACACTGGTGCTCCCCTAGCGTCAGTCCAAAAGGTTGTCGCCACCTTCTTAGTATACGGCCCCGCGCGGGCTCGTCATCGGTTCGCTCCGCGCGACGGGCGCTTGACAGCGGCGGCGGCGCACCTAACGTGGCTTCTCTCCGCCGACCTAGGGTGAGGTTCGCCTGCTGGGACAGGGCAGAATCGCTGCGCGTCGGGCGGACGGGATCGCTCAAATGGGATACGCCTACACACCGGGACTGATCATCGCGGAGAACACCATCGTCCGCAAAGTCCGCGGCCTCCCGCTAAAAGGGGAGGTGCTCGTTCGCATCGGGCAACGCGTACGGGCCGAGGAAGTCGTCGCCGAGGCTAAGCTGCCCGGCGAGGTCCGACCTGTCAACGTGGCGAGCGAGCTTGGGATCGTCCCCGACGAGTTGCCCGACGTACTGCTCAAAAACGAAGGTGATCCCGTCGCCAAGGACGAGCCGTTTGCGCGCACACGCGGTTTATTCGGGCTGTTCAAAAGTGAGTGCCGTGCGCCGATTGAGGGCACGATCGAATCGGTGTCGGCGGTGACGGGCCAGGCGGTTATCCGAGGCCGACCGAAACCACTGCGGAAACTGGCGTATGTCGCCGGCACGATCGTTGACGTGCGCGAAGGCGTATCGGCGACCGTCGAGGCGCCCGGGACGCTCATCCAGGGTATATTCGGGCTGGCCGGTGAGGCCGTCGGTACGCTCGAGTTAGCCGTGGAATCACCGGATGCCGTCCTGGATGCCGATCGAATCACTCCCGAGCACGCGGGTAAGGTCATCGTGGGCGGCAGCTTGGTGACAGCGGACGCCATCAAGGCGGCAGTCGCGCACGGCGTCAAGGGCATTGTCAGCGGCGGCCTGAACGATGCGGACGTGCGGGCTACGCTGGGGTACGAGTTGGGGGTGGCGATCACCGGGGAGGAGTCCCTGGGGGTGACAGTCATTATTACGGAAGGATTCGGCAAGATCAGCATGGCCGGGGCCACGTTCGAATTGTTGCGGAAACACAGCGGTCGGCTGGCGAGTGTCAATGGCACCACGCAAATCCGCGCGGGCGTCATCCGCCCTGAGATCGTTATTCCACTCGACGACGTGCCGGCGACGCAGGTGAACGGGCATGAAGGGGGCGGAGTGCTTCGGGTCGGCACGCGCCTGCGTGCAATTCGCGAGCCGTATTTCGGGCGTCTGGGACGGTGTACCGCTGTCCCACCCGAGCTCGAGACGCTCACGACCGAGGCTCGGGTCCGCGTGCTCGAGGTGGAGTTCGACGACGGCCAACGCGCGATCCTGCCACGGGCCAATGTCGAGCTGATAGAGGCGTGACTGAAATGAAGGCGGATCGCTAATCCTATGCCGGACGGCGACAACATCGACACCATCCTGGCGACCGACTGCGGATCGACCACAACCAAGGCAATCCTGATTGAGAAGAAGGATGGCGAATATCGGCTGATCACACGCGGCGAGGCCCCGACCACGGTCGAGGCGCCCGCGGAGGACGTCACGCGCGGCGTGATCAACGCTGTTGGCGAGGTGGAGGATCTGACCGGCCGGGAGTTCATCAAGAATGACGCGATCTGCTGCCCACGCGAGGGCGCTGTCGGTTGCGACGCGTATGTCGGGACGAGCAGCGCGGGCGGCGGGCTGCAAATGATGGTTGCCGGCGCGGCCCAAAAAATGACCGCCGAGAGCGCCCAGCGCGCCGCGCTCGGGGCCGGCGCGATAGTGATGGACGCGCTGGCGGTGGACGACCGACGCCAGCCGCACGAACGGATCGAACGAATTCGCAGTAAGCGGCCGGACATGATCTTGCTGTCGGGTGGAACGGACGGCGGCACGAAGACGCATCCGGTCGCGATGGCGCAGATTGTCGCTGCCGCAGAGGCGCGGCCGCGCTTCGGGGCGGGGTTCAAGTTGCCGGTCATCTACGCAGGCAATGCGGAGGTCCAGGACGAGATCAAGCGCATTTTGGGCGAGAAGGCGGCGCTCTACGTCACGGAGAATATTCGCCCGCAGTTGGAGACGGAGAATCTCGGGCCGGCCCGCGGCAAAATCCACGATCTGTTTCTCGAACACGTCATGGCCCAGGCGCCCGGTTACAGCAAGCTAATGGGCTGGACAACCGTGCCGCTCATGCCGACCCCCGCCGCCGTCGGACTGATCATGCAGTTGATCGCGGAACAGGAAGGCATCCAGGTTGTCGGCGTGGACATCGGCGGAGCGACTACCGATGTTTTCAGTGTGCTGCGCAGTGACCGGGACGACCCGGGCAGCGCGAACGTCTTCAACCGGACCGTCAGTGCCAACCTGGGCATGAGCTACAGCATCTTCAACGTGGTTGCGGAGGCCGGTTTTGAGAACGTGATGCGCTGGGTGCCGCTCGAGCTGGACGAGCGGGACATCCGCAACCGCATTCGCAACAAGATGATACGTCCGACCACCATCCCTCAGACACTAGAGGAATTGATGATCGAGCAGGCGCTTTGCCGTGAGGCGCTGCGCCTGGCATTCGTGCAACATAAGGCGATGGCCGTCGGGCTCAAGGGAGTCCAACAGCAGCGCACGATTGCCGATATATTCACACAAGCGGCGACAGGGCGGACATTAGTGGACATGCTGGGGCTCGACATGATTGTCGGCTCCGGCGGCGTGCTCTCTCATGCCCCCCGGCGCAGTCAGGCTGCGCTGATGATGGTAGATGGCTTCCAGCCTGAAGGCTTCACCGAGTTGGCGGTCGATTCGATCTTCATGATGCCGCAACTGGGAGTGCTCAGCACGGTGAACAAGCGGGCGGCGCTGGACGTATTCCACAAGGATTGCTTGATCCGGCTCGGCTGGTGTATCGCGCCGCGCGGCACGGGCAAAGAGGGGCGCGCGTGTATGCGCGTGGAGGTTCGCACCGATAGCGGCGTAGAGAGCCACGAGCTGGTCGTTGGCGAGCTCAAGCGCGTCCCGCTCGAACCCGAGACGAAGGCAACAGTCACGGTAACGCCGGCCAAGGGGTTTGACGTTGGTGCGGGCCCGCGGCAAACGGTGTCGCGCGAAGTTGCCGGCGGCGTGGTTGGGCTGGTTCTGGACGCCCGCGGGCGCCCGTTTGCTCCGCCAGAGGAGCCCGCGCCCCGGTTGCATAAGCTCGCCGAGTGGAACGCTGCCCTCGACGTTTACCCCGCGGTTTAACAGCCCTCGTTACGTCTCGGCCTTGTCATCGGCATTTACGCCGTTCTCTCGGCGGTTCCGTCGCTGCCTGTCAAGTTCTTCAACCCGGAGCACAAGCCGTTCGATGTTGTCGGGGTCGCGCAGGAACGCGGCCAACTCTCCCGCGTTCACGCGCAGCAGCGACTCGATGATCGGGCGGAACCCAAGCACGGCGTGCGCTCCAATCCCCGCCAGCGGCTTGTGGGCTTCGAGCAGGAATACGGCTGCGGTACCCAGGCTGCGATCAACGATCCGTGCAGCCCAGAGCTCGATCAGTTCGTCCCGGCGTGCTTCGCTCAGTTCAAACATGCGTGCCGCCGCACCCAAACCAGCAGACTCTACCGCTCGAAGACCAGGTGGGATTCTCCGGGTTGCGGTGGGGATTCGCAACCGTCCGCGTGCTCCCTGCCGGGTCGGCGAAGCGCACACGTCACTCAGGCTGCTTGGCTAGCAGACCCAGAGGAGTCTCGGGTGCCTCGTCCACATCGAGGTCCGCGAGTACGACGTACCCGAGTTTGTGCTCGACCAAAAACCAACCGACGATGCTCTCGTTGCCGGGGCGCCCCTTCGTCTCGAGCAGGTGCATGAGCGGCTCGGCCGCATCAAACCGCAGGAAGAGCACGTCCTTCTCCGGCCCCTGGCGACGCGGTACCCGCAGCCACGCCAGCGACTTCCAGTTGTAGTCGAGATCGTTGTTGAGCCGCGCGTTGTCCTCGGCGGGGTCGGCGATCCACGGCGAGGTCACCGCGTCCTTCGGCACATCGAGGAACAGATGCTGCGGCGGCGTGTATTCCCTGCCCTGGTTGTCCTTACGCGGCTTGCCGCCGGTCCTGATCTCGAGTGTAGCGATGCCGGTCAGGTCACGCAGGGCCGCCTCATCGAGCCGTGGCAGTTCGAGCCAGGGGCTGTCGTTGATGTCCGCCCATTTGTAGAAACGGGGGCTCTTGAAGTCGTGCACGAGCGGCGTCGCGAGCGGCACCGGCCGGCGATCGCCCGGGAGCGGGAAGGTGGTGACGCCGTCCGGCTGCCGTCCCGAGCCGTCCGTGTCGCAGAAGCGTACGCGGAACTCGACGATGTGGTTGTCGTTCGGCAACTCAAGCACGAGCGTGTTGACGCCTCCCTCCAGCGTCGCGTACGTCACTTTCTCGAAGAGCTTCCCGTCATCCTCGGAATAGTTCCAACCCCAGCCGTCGCGGATTATGACGCCGTTCAGCCAGAGCTTGAACCGTTCGTCGGCCGCGGCCCACAGACGCACCTCTCTCTTGTCCCGCGACTCGACGTACGTGCGGAAATAGTAGGTGCCCGAGCCGAACTCCCGGTTGTCGTCGCCCCGCATGTCCAAGATGTTGAAGTGCGTGTACTTGCCCATCTTCATCTCGGCCAGCCGCCCCGCGGACGCCGGCGCCGTCGTGATCTCCCGCGCCTTGCCGCCCTCCGTCGGGCCGAACTTCACCCACTGGCCGATGGCACGCGAGATGTACGGATCGATCGGCGTCCAGCGCCGCCACATGCCTGGACGGATGACGTGCATCATCGTGTCGCGGCGCATCGACAGCCACGGCCAGGCATCCAGCTCGATGTCTTCGCGGTAGCCGATCTTGGGCAGCACGTAGTTGGTCCAGAGCGTTTCCTTGTCGGGATAGGGCATCATGTTGCTGGTGGCCGAGGCTTGCTGGTTGAGCCATTCGTGCAGGGCGACGTAGCCGGTGCGGTGCGGACGCTTCGCTTCGCCATAGAAGGCGGTATCCGACGTGCCACAGCCCTTGATGCCGCCCACCGCGCCGATGGTGCCGCCGTGTGGGCCGGCCCGCAGACCTTTCGAGTTGTAGATCGAGTTATAGCTTTGGTAGTCGCCGCGCTCGAAGGGAACGTACTTGTCGAGGAACGCGCGCTGTTGGCCCGCCCAGAACTCCCAGTTCTCGTCGGTCTTCACCTCGAGCGGCTCATCGATGACCTTGATGTCGGTCCGCAGCCAGGCGTTGCCCAAGGAGTACACGTAAACCAGCTCTTCGAACTCGCGCCACTGCTCCAGCGCCCATTTGAGCTCGGCTGAGGTCATCGACGTGGTCTTCTTGCCGACCACGGTTTCCTTATCACCCTCGCGCTTGACCGCGGTCGCCTCCGTCGTGGGAAACACCAACAGCACCGCCTTGATCGTGTTGGGCGGCTGCGGGTTCGCCGCGGCCTTCTTCTTGAGGATCTCGTACTGTTCCCAGATGAGATCGGGCGTCGGCCAATTCCGGCCCAGGCCGCCGTATTGATTGATCTCGATCTTGTAGTCCTCCCACACCAGGTACTTGCCGGTGGGATTCTCGATCTTCGGGGCTAGTGGAGCCTGCGCTTGCGCGATGCACTGCGCCGCAAGCATGCAAACAGTTACCGCCAGAATCCTCCGCATCCGCTCATCTCCTTCCACGACCGTTGCCGTACAAACAGAATCATAGTGCTCTGGGCAGCCCGGTGGCAGCGTTGCACGGTCGAGTACAACGCCTCCACCCGAGGCGCTGATCATGCCGTCGGCTCGCCGCAGAACAGCATCCGTGGGGATGTTACGCGGAGAACAGGCGGCAAAACAAGGCAGTCCGAAGCTGACATCATGACCGGCGCGCCGCAAGAGGGTTGCGCTGACATGCCATTACGGCACCGGCCAACTGGACTTCAATCGGGCCGCGAGGTATACGACCGTGATGGCGCGGAGCCTCGGCGTGGCCAGCCAGCCGGCGTTGATTCGGGCGGCGTTTTCCGACAACGCGCTCGGCCGAGCGGGCGATGTGCGGGGCGATGGCGTCGTTGTTCGGTAACACGGCGGACGCCGATTCACGCGGTGATCGCGTTCAGCAAACCGACCTCCAGCCGTCGGGAGTACGAAGCGATGTCGGCACACGCACGTCGCGGTCGCAAAGGCATACTGCTCGTCGATCCGCGGCCACAATATGAACTATCTCCCTACCTGTTCATGCAGTTCATGGAACCGCTCGGAACGACGGACCCCTCGGTGGAAGCCGGATGGGATTTCAAGCGGAATCGATGGCGTGAAGATCTGATCCGCGTCACGCGCGAACTCGCACCCGCACTGATTCGGTGGCCGGGCGGGATCGTGTCCGCATATTACCGCTGGAAGGAAGGAGTGGGCCCGCGGAGTCGCCGAGAACCGCTCATCAACCAGTGCTGGGACGGTGTGGAGACGAACCAGGTGGGCACGCACGAGTTCATTGACTTCTGTCGGCAGGTCGGAGCCGACCCCTTGATCGCCGTCAATTTCGAGTCCGAAGGGGCCGCCTGCTGGATGCGCGATCCGGCCGGGCGCCTCCGCCGCGCCGGGCCAAAAGAGGCCGCCGAATGGGTCGCTTATTGCAACGATCCGCGCAGCGCGCTCCGAAAGAAAAACGGGGCACGCGAACCGTTCGACGTCCGCCTGTGGCAGATTGGCAACGAGACCTCGTACGACAAGAAAGCGTACGACGTCCAGACCGCTGCCAAGCGAACCGTCGCGTTTGCCAAGGCGATGCGGAAGGTGGACCCGACCATCCGGCTGATCGGTTGGGGCGACAGCGGCTGGGCTGCGCGCATGCTCGAGGTGGCCGGCGAACACCTGCAATACGTCGCGTTTCATCATCACTTCGATTCCGGGCTGCCGAACTCGCCGCTGGCGCCGAACGAATACCGCAAGGATCCTGATCGAACCTGGCACCACCTGATGAACGCGTACAAGTCGCTTGACCGGCGGGTTCGTGAGGTGCGTCAGGAGGTAGCCGGCTACGACGTCGGGCTGGCGATGACCGAAGGCCACTTCGCGCTGCCGGGGCACAACCGCGGCGACGTGCTGAGGACCTGGGCGGCCGGCGTCGCCTATGCCCGCCTGCTCAACGTCCAGGTCCGACATGCCGACATCCTGAAAATCGCTACACTGGCGGACTTCTGCGGGCGCATCTGGACGGTGAATGCGATCATGCTTCGGTCGCCGCAGCCGCGCTCGGGCGGGGCGTACATGATGCCGGTCGCCCGCATCATGTCGCTCTGCCGCAGGCACATGGGCCGCAAGGCTGTCACGGTGAAAGCTGTGCCGGATGGACTGGACGTGACGGCCAGTCGCACCGGCAAGAAGGTTTTTCTCTTCGTGGTCAACACGAATCGCACGCAGGGTGTGAGCACCCGGTTGGCAGTTGACGGCATGCGGATCGGATCGGGGCAGGTTTTTGAAATCGCCGACGATCCCATGCGCGAGATGGACTCGACGATTCCGGATGCCTTCTCACCCAAGCAGCGCGCGTTGCCGGGAAATGCCGTGTGGGAGTTTGCACCAGCCTCGGTGGCCGCCGTCGAGTTACGCGTCGAGGAGACCCGGCCATGAAGCGCTTGACCAGAGACCATACAGTGCCCTGCGATCGGCGTTATCAAGTCCTCGAGCCGGCGCTGACGATTGATGCCGGGGAGACGATCATCGTCGAGACAATCAACCACATGATGCCGATCGTACGCGGCGACGAAGACCTGCACCCGCATGGCTCGCCGGAGTACCGGGAGCGGGAGGAGACCGGGCCGATCTACGTACGCGGAGCGCAGCCCGGTGACATGCTTGCCGTGCGAATCGAGGAGATCGCGGTGGTTGGTGTGCCACACGCGCACGGTGCCGGCCCCTTGCACGAGCGCTATCCGCAGCAGCCCCTCCTGATCCCGGTCGAGAATGGGAGCTGCCGCTTTCCCGGCGGGTTGAGCGCACCATTAGCCCTGATGGTGGGCGACATCTACACCACACCCGCGTCGCCTTCACCGGCCTTCTTCGATCACGGGGGGAACATGGACTTCACCGAGGTGCGGCCGGGAAACACCTTGTACTTGCCGGTGTTCCGTGAAGGCGGCCTGCTGGTCTTGGGCGACGTGCACGCGGCGCAGGGCGACGGTGAGGTTTTCGGTGAGGGGGCTGAAACCGCGGCGGACGTGACCGTGACCATCAGCGTTGATCATACCTATCGTCACCCACGGCCGCTGGTCGCGACGCCCGACCGCCTGATCACGCTCGCGGGTCGCGGCAGCCTGTTTGACAGCGTCAGCCTGGCCGTCGAGGACATGACACGCCTGTTCGCGCGGCTGCACGGCGTCAGCCAGCAGGAAGCGTACGTTTTCTGTACCGTGGTTGGATCTCTCCGGCTGGGTGGCTGTTTGTCGCGCAGAGAGGGAGCCGGAGAATACTGCTTGGTGGGGTTGAGCGTTCCGAGAGAGCCGGGTCGGTGACGGACCGCGACGGTTGATCAGGGCCCTCGCATCGATCCGCGATTGAGGAACCGCCCGCGACAAGTCGCATGAGGCCTGCTGAGCTTCCCTGCAAAATAGACTTAGCAGTGATTGTGGGCAGCCTTTGACGGACCGGCTACCCTGTGCACGGGAACATGCTGGTAACCGGTTGCTCTCGGGAGAGCGCGCAGCCATGCGGATCGTCCTCGTGCTGACACTCCTACTCATGCTCACGGGTCCACCCCCGGTTCGAGCAGATGAACCGGGGACCGCCCAAAACGCTACGTCCGCAGCGGCAACCAGCATGCCGACTGATGTGGAGCCAACTGAGGAGGCGTCGTTGCGCGCCGACCATCGCTTCGCCGCCCATGCCGCGCTCCTGATCCTCATAGTTGTGGGTGTGTTGACGGGCATCGTGCTGGCCCGTCGCGGACGCGCGCTGCCCATCCGCGACATTCCCGGCTTGAACGCGTTCGACGAAGCCGTCGCGCGTGCCACGGAAATGGGCCGACCGTCGCTGTTCACGACCGGGGGCGTGTGTGACATACGACGCGTTCAGCTATACGCGTCGATGCCGCTTCTGCGCCGCGTGGCCGCCTTAAGTGGAGAGTTGGGCAACCGCCTGATTGTGCCGGTCGCGTACCCCGAGACGTTGCCGGTGCATGCGAACGCGCTGCGCGACGGTTACATCGATGTGGGCGCGCTTGAGGCATTCCGGGCCGACGACGTGCGCTTCCTCCCGGGCGGTCAGTTCTTCTTCGCCATGGCGACCATGGGGTGGATGCTCAAGGAGCAGCCGGCTGCGTGTTTCTACTTCGGCTGGTGGGAGGCGGATTCACTGATGCTGGCCGAGACGGGGCAGGCGATCAACGCGCTTCAGATCGCGGGGACTGATCAGCTCTACCAGGTCCCGTTTTTCGTGGCGGCGTGCGACTACACCATCATCGGCGAGGAGTTCTGGGCCTCATCGGCCAAGATCAGCCGTGACCCCGGGCTGCTCGGCAGTCTCGGTGCGCAGGACCTCTTCAAGCTTGCGATCGTGGGCCTGATCGTGGGCGGCGTCCTGCTGTGCCATTACGGGAGGTTTGCCGAGTGGGTGGATTCACTGCGGAAGGCCTTCGGATAGGAGCTGCGCGTGCGGAGGATACTGATCTGGCTGGCTGTGCTCGTTCCGGCCGCCTACTTCCTGCTCGTGTTCTTTGCCGAAGGCTTCCCGGCGCACCTCGGCGCGGGGGGGCTGAACGTGGGAATCACGGAGTTCTATGTTTCCCGCGGCATCGTGATCGTGATCGCCCTGGCGGTCGGGCTGGGCGTGATCAACCTGTTCGCACACCACCTGGCCAACATCGTGCGGCGGCGCCAGGACTGGCCGTACTCCGTCATCCTGTTTATTTCGTTTCTCACCGTTGCAGTCATTTTGCTCTGGCAATATCGCGTCGAGGGCGAGCGGCAGGCGCTCAGAGACGCCGCGACGGTCGCGCTGCAGCGCCTCGAAGCCGTCGATGAACCGGTGCCCGCCGGCGCTGCGGTGGAGATCCTGAGGCCCCTGGCAGCATTGCTTCGCTATCAGGACTACCAAGACGAATACCACTTCGAGCCGCGCGCCTTCTACGTGGACTACGTCCGCAGACCGCTCGAGGCCACGGTGATGGCGCTGCTCGGCTTCTACATCACCTACGCCGCCTACCGCGCCTTCCGGCTACGCTCCTGGGAGGCCACCTGCATGATGCTCTCGGCCGCGGTCGTGATTCTGGGGAGCGATTCGTTCGGCGGCTGGCTTACCGGCGGCCGCCTAACCGTCTGGGCCGATTTCGATAACCGAGTCCTTAATTCTGGAATGCAGCGCGGCCTGGCCCTGGGGATCGGCGTGGCGGTGATCGCCGCCAGCTTGCGCATCATGTTGGGTTTGGAACGGGGAATCCTGGAATCCGGGCAGAGCGAGCAGTAACGAATGCGCGCCCTGGAGTTCGCACAGCGTATGCAGCTCGTCGATCGGCGCATCGTGTACTGCGCGCTCGCTATCGCCCTGAGCATTCCGTTCCTGGTGGACTACACGCTGCCGATCTACCCGGACACGTACACCACGCTTTTTTTCAACTCTGTCGAACAGATTGCCAACGACCCGGTTGAGCGCGAAAAGGTCGTCCTGGTCCTCTCGCAGTGGGGCCCGGGCAGCGACGGTGAGAACGGGCCGCAGCTCCAGGTCCTCTTTCGCCACCTGCTCCGCCGGCGGCTCAAGTTCGTCCTGCTCAGTACCGCGGACGACCCGATCAACATTGCCCTGGCCGAGACGCGCTTGCGCTGGGCCATCGAGGATGAGCAGCGCCGCGCCCACCGCCACGGCGAGTCCATCCCGGAGTGGGTCTACGGCACCGACTACATCAACTTCGGCTTCCAGCCCTCGCCGATCTTCGAGCCCATCGCCAAGACGGTGGTGATGGACACGCGCAAGTTCTACAAGCAGGACCGCGTTGAGAGAAAGCCACTCACGGACGAGAATTTTCCCATCCTGCGCCGCTTCCATGGCGTCGAGGACATCGCCATCTTCCTGATCGTTTCGCATACGGACGAGGCCAAGGCGGTCTGCGGTATCGTGCAGCGCCAGGTCCCGGACCTGAAGGTCGCGGAAGCGACGATGGGCATCGTCGCCAACGACCTGTATCCGTACGTGAAGTCGGGTCAGTTGTGCGGACTGCTCAACTCGGCCCGCGCCGCGGCCGAGTACCGCAGCCTGCTCGACCCCGACGCGCCCACCACCACGCCGGCCGATAACGCCATGAGCCTCGGGAAGCTGTTCCTGCTGGCGATGGTCGTGTTGGGCAACGCCGCCTACCTGGTCACGCGCAGCGCCGAAAGGGCGGGGAAACTGACGCCGTTGGCGGTCCAGTCCACGCCCATGCGGCCGCTGTCCAGCCGTACCTGGAAAACGCTTTTCATCGTCTTTGCGGTGGGTTACCTGGGCGTCTGCGCGATCGAGCTCACGCGGGACGTTGTGACGGACAGCGTGCCTCGGCAGCGCGTGGTGGACGTCAGCGAGGACGTCGGCAGCGGTCCGAAGTACGAGCAGGTCGACCTCACCCAGTTGACGCGGGAACAGCAGGAGGCCCTGACGGGCGGGCCGGAGGACGAAGTCACCCGCCGGGCTGCCGTCCGGGCAAACGCGGAACGCGCGCGGCTGATCGAGATGCGCTTCGGTGAATTCATCGGGGCGCTGTTCACGCTCGGCATTCTCGCCTTCCTGCTGGGCGACAACCGCTTCTACCGCGTCGTCGAAGCCATCATGGTCGGGGGCATTATGGCTTATGCTTTGCTTGAGAAGTGGGAGAATGTGATCAAGCCCAATTGGGTTGCGCCGATCGTCGCCGGGGCCACCTCGACCGGCCAGCGCGGGCAGCTGCTCTGGCTGCTCTTGCTTGGGCCGGGCTGCCTGTGGTACTGCATCTATTCCAGGAAGTACCGCTGGCTCAACCAGATCGTCGTGGCCCTGTTCATCGGCTGCGCGATCGGCCCCGAGTTCGGCAAGCAGGTCGGCATCATCGTGCCGCAGGTCCTCGACACCATCCAGCCCGTCTGGCCCGTCGCCCGCGACCCGCTGACCGGTGCCGCCACCTTCAGCATGCAGCGCCTGGAGCACCTGGTCTTCGTCGTCGTGATGGTCCTGTCGCTGCTGTACTTCATCTTCTTCTTCCAGGCCAAAAGCCGCCTCGGCTCCGGCGTATCCCGCGCCGGCCGGCTGGCGATGATGATCGGCTTCGGGGCCATGTTCGGAAACACCGTCAACACCCGGCTCTCGTGGCTCGCCCCGCGCTTCGAGTACCTGCTCGACGACTGGCTTGGTAAACTCTTCGGCTCGTAGCGCTAGGGAAAGAGGCGCATGCGGAACGGAGAGCACCAGCAGCAGTGGAGCCTACCAGCAGGCGGTGCGCAGAGGCAGCGGGTCGGCAGTCCACGCCATCCGGTCGCACAGCCGCCGCAGCAGGGCCAGCTTCGCCTCCCGGTGCTCCGGCGAGTCCCACAGGTTGTGGGTCTCGGTCGGATCCTGCGCGAGGTCATACAGCTCGCCCGGCTGCTGTCCATGCATGACGACCAGCTTGTGCCGCGCAGTGCGCAGCATCGTGGCATGCGCAGCCGGGTCCTTGTGGCAGGCCAGGGCGTTGTAGTACTCGCAGCAAACGTCGGCACGGTGCTGGCTCGGGTCGGCGTCCCCGGTCAGCCGCGGCCAAAGCGAGCGCCCCTGCATACCCGCATGACGCGGAAGCCCGACAGCATCGAGCAGCGTCGGCGCAACGTCGGTCAACTCGACCAGCGCCGCGCTGCGACGACCGCCAGGAATCAGCGCCGGACAGCAGATGATCAGCGGAACCCGCACGGCAGGATCGTAGAAGTACGGTCCCTTGAGGTAGATCCCGTGATCGCCCAGCATTTCACCATGGTCGGACGTGAAGATGATGATGGTGCTGTCCCGTTGCCCGCTGCCCTCCAAGGCTGCCAGCACGCGGCCGACCTGCGCGTCGATCAGATCAATCATGGCCCAATACGCCGCCCGCACGAGCCGATGGTCTTTCTCGGTCATCTCGGGAAACGGATAGTTGCGCGGATCGTTGTACGCGCCTCGGTGGTCGATCCGTTGGAAAATCGGCTTATGGTCCAGCTCGCCGGGCGTGTAGTCGGGCAGCGGGATATCAGCGAGGCGGTCCAGGTAGCGCTCCAGGTAGTCGGCCGGCGGGTCGAAGTTGTCGTGCGGGTCGAACGGGTTCAACGAGAACAGCCAGGGCCGATCGGCCGGCGCGGCGGCCTCGATGAAGTTGATTGCCTTTTGGGCGCACCACGTCGTCTGGTGATACTCGGCCGGCATGCCAACCTTCACGAACCGCGACTCCGGGTGCGGCGGGGTCTGAAAGGCAACGCCTCTCTCGGCCAGCCAGTCGTTGTATTCATTCGCGGCCCAGTCGCCGCTGGGGTGATGCGACCAATGGAACGCGCTGTAGCCGTCCTCGACACGCGGCTCGCCCGTGGGATATTGGGCGGGATAACACGCGGAGATATGCAGCTTTCCGGACAGACCGCAGGTGTAGCCGGCCTCTGTCAGCAGATGCGTGATCAATACTTCATCCTTGGGCATGACCTGCCCGTTCTGCCGCACGCGCGTGGTGCGCGGGTAGCGTCCGGTCAGAAAGCTCGCCCGCGATGGCGTGCACACCGGGCTCTGGGCGAAGCAGTGCTCAAAGACGATGCCCTCCTCGGCCAGGGCGTCCAGATGGGGCGTGTGGACCAGCGGGTTCCCGTAGCACCCCAGCGTGTCCCAGCGCTGGGAGTCCGTACAAATCCACAGGATGTTCGGCCGGCTCGCCATGAAGTATCCTCCTCGTCCGCGCGCGAGCGGAATGCGCCGAGTACGGCGATGTCGATTCCTCTCACGCGATTATGGCGCGCGTCGGTGACGCGTCGCAACGTGTAGGGAGCGCAGATGCCAAACAGCAGCGACAAGCGACAGCGGCTCATGCCGGACGAGGCCAACCGGCTGCTTCTCCACGCCGTTTCCGAGCCGCCGATCGCGCACGCTTATCACCACTGGGATGACGAGCAGCGCATCCTGACCTACACGTACAACAACCGCCGCCTGCTGACCATCCACATTCCCGGCACGGCCCGTGTCAGTTTTCGCCACGTCTCCGACGGGCAGCTCCAGAGCTTCCCGTTTTTCCAGCAGATCTACGTCATGCTCAGTGGCGAACCCGTCACCGCCGCCGCCCGTTTCCAGCTCAGCCACGACGCCATCAACATGCGGCCGCGGCGAGCCGGTCCGGGACAGGCCATCGTGGGGCAGGTCGGCCGGCCGCTGCTGCCGGGCGTCAACGGCCTGTACGACATCCACCAGGACCTGATGATCAGTTGGTTCGGCCACAGGTGGGAGTGGACGGATGCCTGCCTGAGGCCGGACGGCGACGGCAACCTGACTGCCACCCTGCAAGTCGAGCTCGGGCCCCAGACGTGGATCATCAACCTCAAACCGCACTACTACCGCACGCACCTGGGGTACGAGTACCACAAACCCTGGGAACGCCGCCCAAAGCTCAAGCCCATCGTCGGCTGGTGCACGTGGGAGGCGCATCGGCGGAATCTCTCCGAGGAGAAGATTGTCGCGGCGGCCGATTTCTTCGGCGAGCACCTCAAATCGTACGGGTTTGAATACATCCAGATCGATGACGGCTTCGAGAAGCTGCCGCTGCCCGTGGACACGAAGGCCGACGACGCACTGGTCAAGGCCTGGCTGGAGACGATCGACGCGTTCCCGGGCGGGCATGCGGGCGTTGTGCAGAAGATCAAGCAGCGCGGTCTGCAGCCCGGCATCTGGACATCGGCGGCGATCTACAACGACGAATTCGCCGACCGGCAGCCGGACTGCCTCTTGAAAGACTGCAACGGCGAGCCGTTGCTGGGCGACTGGGTCAAGTATGTCCTCGACTGCACGCCGGCGTCACTCGACAAGCACGTCCGGCCGTATTTCGAGGGGCTGAGGAAGGCCGGGTACACCTACTTCAAAATCGACGCGATTCGCCACCTCCACTACGACGGCCTGCACGAATCGGCCCTGCTCGGGCTGATGAGCAATGAGGAGGCCGAGAAGCGGTTCCGGGCCTTCCTGCAGTGCGGGCGCGACGCACTGGGCGAGGATGTCTACTGGCTGTCGTCTTGGGGTGTTCTGACTCAGATGGTCGGGTTGTGCGACGCCTGCCGGACTTCGCAGGACGCGATGCCGACCTGGGCCGGCATGCAGATGCAACTGGTCGAGTCCGCGCGCTGGTTTTTCACGCAGCGCATCCTGTACCTGAACGATCCCGATCACGTCTGTGTGCGAGCCCCGTTCGAGTGGTCACGAACCGTGCTGTCGCTGGTGGCGATTACCGGCGGGCTGTTCATGCTCAGTGACGCAATCGCCGAATACGACCGGAAGCGCCTCCGCCTCGTTCAGAAGTGCATCCCGCCGCTGACGACCACGACCGCCGAGACCGGGCCGCTGGATGCCGACTACGCGGCGTTCACCTGGACGAAGTTCCACGGCTTCCACGTGCTCGACGAGAGGCCGTTTGACGCGGAGACGATGACCGATGAGGAAGCCCGCAACCAGGCGGGCGACTGGCCCACCATGGACGACGATCATCCGTTCTCGACGCTCTGGGCGATTCACCTGGACACGGAGATCGGCCGTTGGTGCGTAGTGGGGCGCTTCGCCCCAATCGCGCTGCGGGCATCGAAGCTGCCGATTCCCGCGCTGAGCCTCGACCCGGATCGGGATTACCTGGTCTTCGACTTCTGGAAAGAAGAGTACGTTGGCCGCGTCCAGGGCGAGATCGACTGTCCGCCCCTTGAGCTCGGTCATTGCCAGATCCTGGCGGTTCGCCCCGCGCTCGACCGTCCCCAGCTCCTCTCGTCCACGCGACACATCAGCCAGGACGCCATCAGCGTCAAGGCTCAGTCCTGGGCGGACAACGAGCTGACGCTTGAGCTGGAGGGTGTCTGCGGAACAAGCGAAACATATTGGGTCCACACGCCCCGGGAATACGAAGTAACGGAGATGTGCGCCGACGGATTGAGCGTGACGGCCGGTGATGCCAAACCGGACACGGCCGGCGGCCGCGCGCTGGCGATCAAGGTGGACTTCCCACCCGGCAACGAGGACCGAACGCGCGGCACGCTGACTGTCTCGTTCAGCGCCGCAGAGCAGCACGGCAAGGAGCGTTGATGACCGAGGGCGAAGCGAAAAAGAAACGACTCATGCCGGACGAGGCAAACCGGCTGCTGCTGCACGCCGTTCCGGTTCCACCGCTCGCGCACGCCTACCATCACTGGGATGAAAACCGGCGAACGCTGACCTACACGTACAACAACCGCCGGTTGATCTCGATCCAATTCCCCGGCAGCGGGCGAGTGAGCTTTCGCCACGGATCAGACGGCACGTTGCAGGGGCTGCCGTTCGTCCAGCAGATCTACGTCATGCTGACGGGCGCGAACGTCACGGCGACGGTAACGCTCGAGCTGAGCCACGACGCGGTGAACATGCGCCCGGCACGGGCCGGGTCGGAGCAGGCGATCATTGGGCAGGTGGGCCGGCCGTTGCTGCCGGGCGTCAACGGTCTCTACGACCTTCATCAGGACCTGATGATCAGTTGGTTCGGTCACAAGTGGGAATGGAAAGAGGCCCGCCTGAGACCCGACGAGAACGGCAATCTGATCGCCACGATGGAGGTCGAGCTGGGGCCGAAGACCTGGATCGTCAAAATCAAGCCGCACTACTACCGTACGCACCTCGGCTATCGCTACCACAAGCCGTGGGAGCGCCGCCCGAATCTCAAGCCGATCGCCGGTTGGTGCACCTGGGAAGCGTATCGGCGTGAGGTGAGCGAAGAGAAGGTGCTCGAAGGGGCGGATTTCTTCGCCCGGCACCTCAGGGCCTACGGGCTGGAATACATCCAGATCGACGACGGCTTCGAGAAGCTGCCGTTCCCGGCGGATACCGAGAAGACGATCGCGGACAACTGGCTGGAGATGAAAGCGGAGTTCCCCTCTGGTCACGCGGGCGTCGTCAACCGGATCAAGGAGCGCGGGCTCCAGCCCGGTATCTGGACAAGCTCCTCGATCTACAACCAGGACTGGGCCGATGCGCAGCCTGAGTTCCTGCTCAAGGACGAAAGCGGCGAGCTGCTGCTCGGTGACTGGATCAGATACGTCCTCGATTGCACGCCCGAAGCGCTCGAGAAGCACGTGGCGCCCTATTTTCGCGGTCTGCGCGAAGCCGGGTACACGTATTTCAAGATCGACGGCATTCGCCACCTGCTCTATGACGGTTTGCAGGAGGCGGTGCTGCGGGGGCTGATGAGCAACGACGAGGCCGAGCGGCGTTTCCGCCGGTTCCTGGAATGCGGGCGCCGGGAAATCGGGCCGGATAGCTACTGGTTGTCATCGTGGGGCGTGCTGACGCAGATGGTTGGGTTGTGCGACGCCTGCCGCATCGCCCAGGACGCCATGCCGAACTGGGCGGGCATGCAGATGCAGATCGTCGAATCGGCCCGCTGGTTCTTCACACACCGCATCCTCTACCTCAATGACCCCGATCACGTCTGCGTGCGGGCGCCGTTTGAGTGGTCGCGCAGCGTGCTGTCGCTCGTGTCGCTCACCGGCCAGCTCTTCATGCTCAGTGACGCGCTTCAGGAGTACGACGAGCAGCGCATCCGGGTGATTCAGCAGTGCCTGCCGCCGCTGACGACGATGACGTGCGAGACCGGCCCGCTGAACACCGACTACGCCGCGTTCACCTGGACCAAGCTGCACAGCTTCGCGGTCATCAAAGACAAGGACGTCCGCGAGCCGTTCCGGCCGCAGCCCGCCGAGGACCAGGAAGCCTGCAACATGGCGGGTGTGTGGGAGACGCTCAACGACGACCACCCGTTCTCGTCGTTGTGGGCGGTCCATCTCGATACCGAGATCGGGCGGTGGTGCGTGGTTGGGCGCTGGGCGTCGCTGCCGCTGCGGGCGTCGAAGCTCAAGTTCGCCAATCTGACGCTCGATCCCGCGCGCGAGTACCTGGTCTTCGATTTCTGGAAGCAGGAGTACCTCGGGCGGTTTGCCGGCGAAATGCAGTGTCCTGCCTTGCCGCTGGGGCACTGCCAGATCCTGGCGATCCGAGCGGCGCTCGATCGACCGCAGCTTCTGTCTTCGTCGCGCCACGTCAGCCAGGACGCCGTTAGCGTCAAGACCCAATCCTGGCGGGGCAACGAGCTCACGCTCGGCCTCGAGGGTGTCTGCGGCACACGCGAGACGTACTGGGTCCACGTGCCGCCAGGCTTTGAGCTCGCGACGGTGACCGGGGAAAACCTGAAGCTGGAGGCCGGCCGGCTGAAAGCCGGGGGCGGGCACGACGGCGCGCTACCGATTCAGGTTGAATTCCCCGCTGGCGACGGCGACCGCACGCAGGGCGTTCTGGTCGTCACGTTCACCCGAAGGCAGAGCGCGGCCTGATTCAGCGCTTTACGCGCTCAATCCGCGGCTCGCCGACTGCCCAGCCATGGCGCCCCGTCCCGGAGTCGTCCGGGAACGCACCGCCGAGCGGTTGGTCGAAGTGCAGCAGAACGACCGTGTGCTTGTCGCGGTGGAACAGCGGCTCAGGCGTGAACGGCGCGGCATAGCGGGCGATATCGGACAAGCGGACCTCATCGACCATGCCCTCGAAGAAGCTGTTCGGCCGGCCGTCACGATCCGGATCGGCGCCGATGTAGAGCGGGAGGCGGTTGTCGGCCAGCGCCGCTTCGGTTGTCTCCTCCGCTACGGGGCGACCATTCACGAAGAACATCGCCGTGCCTGCGTCGAAGACCACCGCCAGGTGCGTCCATCGCTCCCAGTTCCACGGCTCGCGGGCCGGCAGTCTCAAGTAGCCGGCACTGGTGCCGACCAACGCGGTCGGGGTCGTCCCGTGATCGGCCCAGAAGATGCCGTAGCCCGACCCTTCCGTCTTGGTGGCGACGGCGGCGCGACCTTTCGGCTCGCCGCCGCGAACCCAGCACTCGAGCGTGTAGCGCGCCAGGCCCTGCGGCACATCGAGACGCACCGCGCTCTCGCCGTCCAGCACGAGCACGCCGTTGTTGTCCGGGTCGGGCCTGGCCGCGCTTTCGGCGTTCAAGAGCTCGATCGGTACCGTCGCCCGGACCTTGAACGGCTGCACCAGGCCGCTGCGGAGCCGATACTTTGCCAGGCCGCGGGCACGTATGCCGGGCTGCGAGCCGAGCCGCTCGGGTGACGTGGCCCGCACGCGCACACTGAGCGATTCGCCGGGATCGACTTCCTGGTCCACGGACTCGGGATCGAGCCGCCAGCCTTCACCGGCGCTCAACTCGGCCGATAGGTGTATCGTGCGATCGGCCGGATTCGTGAGCGTCAAGGCAAAGGCGGACTGCCGGGACGTGCCTGGCTCGACGGTGACTTTGCCGCGCAGCTCGAACCACTCACCGCGCGCCAGCTCGTCCATCGTCTCGACCTCTTCGCCGAGCACCATCTCACTGCCGTAGACCGACCCGACCGGCAGCACCGCGATGGCCACGTGGTCTCGTCGGACGCGGACGAAGTCCACGTGATGGATGCCCGCCGTGTCCGTGTGCCGGCGGCGTGTGCCGCCCGTCGTCGCCAGCGTGTAGTAATGCACGTTGTCGATCTGGCTGTCGTCGCGATAAACGTGGACGTGGCCGGCGAACACCGTGAACGGCCGACCGTCGCTGACGAACGCGCGATGCACCTCGTCCCAGTTGCAGCCCTGGTACTCCTCAGTCCAGCGCGGGTGGTGCAGGAACACGAAGATCTGCGCCGCCTTGGTCGAAGCCAGGTCCTGCCGGAGCCAAGCCAGTTGCTCCGGGCTGAGGTTCTGATCCGCCGGCGGGTTGCCGTAGGAAAGCTGCTCGTCCGAGAACAGCACGACGAAGTGCGCCCACTTGTAGTCAAGCGAGTAGTAGAGCGGGCCGAAGTGCTCGGTGTAGCGTTGCAGGTGCCCACCGGGTTGCCGCGGCCACGTGTATACGTCGTGGTTGCCCGCGACGGGATACCAGGGTCTGTGCAAACCGTTCATGACCGACTGGTACTCCCGCATCTGAGCCAGCCACACGTCCGGCTCATTGTGCCCCTGGATCAGGTCTCCGACGGTCATGACCAAATCCGCATCCATGCGGTTGGCCATTGTGACGGCCTGCTTGAGCACCTCGATGCCCTCCGCCGGCCCGCCCGCGCGGTCGCCGAAGATCATGAAGTCGAAGGAATCGCGCGCCTCCGGCGTCCTAAGCTCTCGGCCGCTCGGCCCGCCCGCGTTGACGCGCTGGCCGTCTATGGCCAGGGCAGCCGGTACCGGCAGGACCAGGTAGATGCTGAGCGCCAGACTCGACCATGCCAAACTACTCATGAATCGCATGCGTTCTCTCCTCGCGTGTTGGCCCCATGGCGTACGCCCGTTCTTCTCATCGTCGCCCACCCCAGACCGCCGGCGCCACAAGACTCCTGCATCGATATGGATTGCATCAACACGTCTGTCTCACTGCCTGTACGGAGGGCGTGGGCGGACGCTGCCGAAGCCTGGGTGGCCTCTAGGGCTGCCCGTGTGCGGAGCATGAAGTCCCAGTAGGTCCCGCCGGCGCCATGGCTTGGCGTTGGTGCACTCGGCAGTCCAAATGCCAGATCGCTATGGGCAGCCCGCACCCCAGTTGCCCAGGAGGATTCCCAGGTCGGCGTGGTCGGTGTCGCCGTCGCCGTCGCAGTCACCGGGGCAGTCCGCGCCGCTGCAACCCCAGTCGCCCAGCAGGATACCTAGGTCGGCATGGTCAACACAGCCGTCGCCGTTGAGGTCGCCGGGGTAGGCCGGGTCCAGCTCCAGCTCGACGAAGCCCGGGTAGTCGCCCTCAAGCTCGCTGAACACGTTGTAGCGCGGCCACTCCCACTGGTCGATGTCCACCAGGTCAAAGGTCAGCCGGATGGGACCCCCCGGCTGAACGTCAAGGGCGGGCATCAGCTCGAGAGGAATGGCGATTTCGAGCAGGTATCCGTGTTCGGTGAGCGCGTAACGCCTGGTCACCGCACGCGTGTCGAGCTCGTGCCAGTGGCCGTTTTCGGGGTCGTAATAGTAGTCGTGCCCGACTACGTGCCCATCGTGCCCTCTCGGCACCATCATGAAGCGGTAATTCCCGGGATCGTTGTCGAAAAACCAGTCATCGCGATCCGCGTCAATCGAGATCTCGAAATGGTCGCACCAGTGCGCTTCAGTGAACCAGGTGACCAGCGTCTCGTCCGTGATGTCCGCTGCGAAGTAGAGCGTGTCCTCTGTCCAACGGGCGTACGTCACCGCGCCGATGTCGGGCTCCCACCGGTCGAAACGGGCCAGCTCGGTGTATTCGTCAGGCAGGATGACGCCGTCAACGGCCGCCGTCCCGTAGGCCACGCTTGAGCTCGACAGACGGTACAGCGGATAGGGGTCCTCGCCGTCGCGGATGGTGTCGCCGTCGCTGTCAACCGAGAGCGGGTCGGTC
>JAUWXH010000431.1 GCA_030616465.1 Planctomycetota bacterium
GGTCGCCAGCGTCGGGATGGCATTCGGTGCCGGCAAGTACACCCTGGGCGTGGTGGTGACCATTCTGGCAACCGCAGTGCTGTTCGGACTGTCCTATGCGGAGGATTACATCTCGGCCTGGCGGACCGCCGCTCACTTCGAGATTCGGTTGGACGCCTCGCCGGAGGTCAGCGACGCGGTAAAGCAGTTGATCCGGGATGCCGGCGTGCGCTGCCGCTCGTGGACCATCACGAAGGCGGAGGAGGGATTCACGGTGCGTGCGTCGCTGCTGGGGCCGGAGGGCAAGCTCGAAGAGCTCCAGGGGGAGCTGATGGCGAACGAGCACGTGTTGTCGCTCAAGCGTCTGTAGGCGGGGCGGGGGCCTCCGAGAACGTGCAGGCGAGTTGCAGCGCCTGGGATAGCCGCTCGAGGTACTGCTCGCGCGGAATCTCCACGGCCCCGAAGCGGAGCAGATGCGGCGTGCTCCACTGCGTGTCCACCAGGACGAATCCCTGCCGCTGCAAATGGTCCATCAGCGCGACCAGGGCGACCTTTGAGGCGTTGGGGACGTGGTGGAACATGGATTCGCCGAAGAAAGCCCCGCCGATGGCCACCCCGTACAGCCCCCCGGCCAGCTTCCCTTGCTGCCACGCTTCCACGCTGTGGGCGAAGCCGCGCCGGTGCAGCTCGCGGTAGAGCGACATGATCTGCGGCGAGATCCAGGTGCCCTCGGGGCGGTCGGCACAGGCCGCGATGACCTCGTCGAACGCGGTGTCGAGGCGGATCTCGAACGTGGCGCGGCGGATCGTTTGCCGCAGGCTTCGCGGGACGCGCAACCGGTCGAGCTCCAGGATGCAGCGCGGATCAGGGCTGTACCAGTAGATGCACCCGTCCTCATCCGCCATCGGGAAGATCCCGATGCAGTAGCCTTGCAGGATCAACTGGGGCGTGATGTGCTCGCTCATGTGCATAGGCGGTCGTCTGCCGCTGGGGGCCCACGCGACCGATCGCGGTGCGGCCTGGCAGAGCGGAAAGCGCTCTGGCCAGTCGGCCTTGCAGACTTTATGCTCTTTGTGTGTGTGGCGTCCAGACGAACCGGAGCGATCGACCCCAGACGGAGCGGCACGTGAGCCTACCGGTGGATGACGCGTCCACGGCGGCGGTGTCGGGTGAGTGGCAGCGCTGGCTAGAGCAGCAGCGCAAATGGGTGGATGCAGCGATTTCAACGCATTTGAACGAACTGAAATCCCACCCGCAGCCGCACAGCCGCCTGCCGGCCGCCGTAGAATACTCGTTAACCCAGGGCGGGAAGCGCCTGCGACCGGTGTTGGTGCTGGAGTCGTGCCGGGTGTGCGGGGGGCCGAGCGAGCGGGCGTTGCCGGCGGCCATCGCCGTCGAGTGCGTACACACGTTCTCGCTGATTCATGACGATCTGCCGGCGTTGGACGACGATGAGCTTCGGCGGGGGCGGCCGACGAACCACAAGGTTTTCGGCGAAGCGATGGCCCTGCTGGCCGGGGACTGGCTGCTGGCCCACGCCTTTGCGGTGCTTTCGGCCGATGGCATAGACGGGCAGCTCGCGGCCGACTGGGTTCGCATGCTCTCGGCCGGGGCGTTGGGGATGGTCGTCGGTCAGGGTGCTGATATTGCCGGTGAGGGCCGTCCGGCCGACGCCGAGCTGGTGGAGTTCATCCACCTGCACAAGACGGCCCGCCTGCTGGAGACGTGTTGCCGGATGGGAGCGCGGGCTGCCGACGCGCCGGCCGAGACGCTCGAGCTGCTGGGACGTTTCGGACGTTGTCTGGGGCAAGCGTTCCAGGTTGTGGACGACCTGCTGGACCGCACGGGGTCAACGGCCCGGCTCGGCAAGCGCGCGGGCAAGGACGCCGACGTGTCGAAACAGACGTATCCGGCTGTGTACGGTGTGGACGAGAGCCGCGCGCGGGCGCGCCAGTTGGTCGAGTCCGCGGTGCAGGCACTGGAACCGCTCGGGCCTCGGGCGGAGCGGCTGCACAGCCTGGCTCAGTTTGTGATCATGCGGGATCGTTAAAGCCCTGCACCGACGGGCAATAGCGAGGAAAGATGGCGAAGATCTTGGACAGGGTTCGGTCGCCGGCGGACCTGCGCGGGCTAACCTTCGAGGAGTTGGAAAGCCTGGCCCGCGAGATCCGCTCGCGCATCATCGCGGTGGTCGGTCACAACGGCGGGCACCTAGCCAGCAACCTTGGCGTGGTCGAGCTCACGTTGGCGTTGCATCGCGTCTTTGACTTCTCGCACGACCGCCTGCTGTGGGACGTGGGACACCAGTGCTACGTCCACAAGCTCGTCACCGGACGCCAGCCCAATTTCGACACCCTGCGTCAGGCCGGCGGCGTCAGCGGCTTTCCCAGCACTGCCGAGAGCAAGTACGACCAGTTCGACGTCGGTCATGCCGGGACGGCGATCGCAACCGCCGTCGGACTGGCCCGCGGCGACTCCGCCCTCAAACACGACGCTCGCGTGGTCTGCCTGGTCGGCGACGCGAGCATCGTTAACGGCGTGGCCTTCGAGGGCCTCAACCAGGCCGGGACGCTCAAACGCCAGTTCCTGGTCGTGCTCAACGACAACTCGATGGGCATCGCCAAGACGCAGGGGGCGTTCGCCTCGTACTTGGCACGCTTCCGCGTCAGCAGTGTCTACGAAGAGGTCAAGGACAAGCTCAAGCGGCTGCTGCCGAAGGTTCCGCTGGTGGGACGCGGCGTGGCGGACGCGCTTGACCACCTCAAGGAGGGCCTCAAGGCGACGGTCTCGCCGCACCGGATCTTCGAGCAGCTCGGCTTCGTCTACGTCGGGCCGGTGGACGGACACGACGTGCGTCACCTGGTCCAAATG
>JAUWXH010000063.1 GCA_030616465.1 Planctomycetota bacterium
GCCGCCGCGCATCCCGTGGGACCGGACGGTCATCTACGAGTGCCACGTGAAGGGGCTGACCGCCCGCCACCCCGACATTGCCCCTCAGCTACGCGGCACGTTTGCCGGCCTGGCCAGCGCCCCCATCATCGAGCACCTGGCCAAGCTGGGCGTGACCGCGGTGGAGCTGTTGCCGGTCCAGCAAGCGTTTGACGAGAAGCCGCTGGTTGAGCAGGGTCTGGTGAACTACTGGGCGTATAACACGGTCGGCTTCTTCGCCCCGCACGCCCGTTACGCCACCGACACGCTCGGCCGGCAGGTGCATGAGTTCAAGTCGATGGTCGCCGCGCTGCACCGGGCCGGGATCGAGGTGATTCTGGACGTGGTGTACAACCACACCGGCGAGGGCAACCACCGCGGGCCCACGCTCTGCTTGCGGGGCATCGACAACGCGGTCTACTACCGGCTCGACCCCGAGGATCGCCGCCGTTACGAGGACTTTAGCTGGTGCGGCAACGCGCTGGATCTGCGCCGCCCGCGTGTCCTGCAACTGGTGCTGGACAGTCTGCGCTATTGGGTGCAGGACATGCACGTGGACGGGTTCCGGTTCGACCTGACGCCGGCGTTGGCGCGTGGCGACGACGGGTTCGAGCGTGAGCACGCGTTCTTCGCCGCCGTGCTACAAGACCCGGTGCTCACGCAGGTCAAGCTGATCGCCGAACCCTGGGACCTGGGGCCCGGCGGGTACCAGCTCGGGAACTTCCCCCGCGGCTGGGCCGAATGGAACGACCGCTTTCGGGACGGGGTCCGGCGGTTTTGGCGTGGGGATGACCACCAACTCGGCGAGATCGCTCGCCGGCTCTCCGGAAGCAGCGACGTGTTCGCCCCCAGCGGTCGCGACGCTTGCGCCGGCATCAATTACGTCGCCGCCCACGATGGCTTCACGCTGCACGATCTGGTCAGCTACGAGCAGAAACACAACGAGGCCAACGGCGAAGAGAACCGTGACGGTTACAACGACAACCTGAGCTGCAACTGGGGCGTGGAAGGTCCGACGGATCAGGTCGAGATCGTCCGGCTCCGCGAACAGATGAAGCGGAACTTCCTGGCGATGGTCGCATTCTCGTTGGGCATCCCGATGCTTTCGGCCGGCGACGAGCTGGGCCGCACGCAGCAGGGCAACAACAACGCTTATTGCCAGGACAACGAGATTTCCTGGGCGGATTGGGAATTGGATGAATCGCAAGCAGACCTGCTGGCCTTTGCCAGGCGCGTGTTGGCCGTCCGTCGCGAGAACACCGATCTATTCCGCCGTACTTTTTTCCGGGGTGACTCCGAGTGCGGAAGTGGGGTAAAAGACCTGACGTGGCTTCGCCCAAACGGGGCGGAGATGGCCGAGGCCGACTGGGGCAGCGCCAAGCAGCGCGCCCTGGGTATGTTGATGCACCGGCACGGGAGCGATGAGGCGCAGCGACTGTCGCCGCCCGCTGTCCCGAGCACGCTACTGCTGCTCCTGAACGCCGGGCGGCGTTCGTGCCGTTTTCGCCTGCCGGTCATTCCGGAGCCGGGCCGGTGGCTTTGGGTGCTGAGCACGGTGTCTGACCGTGCCCCGACCCGGGCGCTTCGCGGCCAGGCCGTCCGGGTCCAGCCCCACTCACTGGTCCTGCTGAAATACGAGCCGACTGCATGAAGAACAAGGCGAAAACAGACGTGTCAAGACCGGAGCCCACGCCGCCGGGCGTCGATCGCTCCGAATGGAAGCGCCTGCGCGCCGGCGATCACCCCGAGCCCCATCGGCTGCTCGGCGCGCACCCGACGACCCGTGCCGGGACGGACGGTGCCGTGGTGCGTGCGTTCCACCCGGACGCCGACCGCGTCGAGTGCGTGCTCGACGACGGGACGGTTCTCGCGCTGGCATCCGTGGCCGAGGGCGGGCTGTTCGCCGCCTTTGTCAAGCAGGCGCGGCTTCCGCTGAAGTATCGGCTGCGCTTCCACTTTCGCGACGGCAACACCTGGGAACGGGAGGACCCATACCGCTTCCTTCCAACCATCGGCGATGTGGACCTGCACCTGTTTAACGAGGGCAGGCACTGGCGGCTCTGGGAGCGATTGGGCGCTCACCCGCGGCGCATCGACGGCGTGGATGGCGTAGCTTTCGCTGTCTGGGCTCCCAGCGCCCGCCGGGTCAGCGTGGTCGGCGACTTCTGCGGCTGGGACGGGCGGCTCTTGCCGATGCGACAGATGGGCTCTTCCGGCGTGTTCGAGCTCTTCGTCCCGGGCATCGCTCCGGGAACGCTGTACAAGTACGAGATCAAGACCGCCGAAGGGGCGATCCGCATCAAGACCGATCCATTCGCCTTTGCGATGGAGCCGCCGCCGGGCCACGCCGCGCGGGTCTACGCGTCCTCTCACCGGTGGAACGACGAGCACTGGATGGCGACGCGCAAAGACCGCGATCCGCTGCGTGAGCCGCTGTCCATTTATGAGGTGCACCTGGGCTCGTGGGCGCGCGTGCCGGAAGAAGGCAACCGCCCGCTCAACTTCCGCGAGATCGCCCCCAAGCTGGTCGAGCACGTCCGGCGTTTCGGCTTCACCCACGTCGAGCTGCTGCCGGTTGCCGAGTATCCGCTCGGGGCCTCATGGGGTTACCAGGTAACCGGCTACTACGCCGTCACCTCGCGCTGGGGCACGCCGGACGACTTCCGCTACTTCGTGGACTACTGCCACCGTAACGGCGTGGGCGTGCTCCTCGACTGGGTGCCGGCCCACTTCCCGCGGGACGATTTCGCCCTGCGGCGCTTCGATGGGACAGCCCTCTACGAACACGCCGACCCACGGCTCGGCGAACACCCCGATTGGGGCACGCTCATCTTCAACTACAGCCGCCACGAGGTGCGGAACTTCCTCATCGCCAACGCCCTGTATTGGCTGCGCGAGTTCCACGTGGACGGGCTGCGCGTCGATGCCGTCGCCTCGATGCTCTATTTGGACTACAGCCGCAACGAAGGTGAGTGGCTGCCGAACCCGTACGGCGGCAGAGAGAACATCGCGGCGATCGAGCTCCTGCGCGAGTGCAACGAGGTCATCCACAGCGAGTGCCCCGGGTGCTTCACCGTTGCCGAGGAGTCTACCGCCTGGTCGGGCGTGACGCGGTCGGCGAGCGTCTGGGGCGGCTTGGGGTTCACGTTCAAGTGGAACATGGGCTGGATGCACGACACGCTGCTGTATTTCTCCAAGGACCCGGTTCATCGGCGGTATCACCAGAACGACCTCACCTTCGCCATGCTCTACGAATACACCGAGCACTTCATCAACGCCCTGTCACACGATGAGGTGACCCACGGCAAGGGGGCCCTGCTGGAGAAGATGCCCGGCGACATCTGGCAGAAGTTCGCGAACCTGCGGCTGCTGCTGGCTTACCAATACACGCGGCCGGGCAAGAAGATGCTGTTCATGGGCACCGAGCTGGCCCCATACAGCGAGTGGTACTACGACGCGAGTCTGGACTGGCACCTGGCCGACGACCCCATGCGGGTCGGGCTGGCACGCTTCATGGAAGAGCTGGGGCGGCTGTACCCGGCGACGCCCTGCCTGTGGCGCGGCGATCCGGACCCGTCCGGGTTCTACTGGATTGACGCTTCCGATTGCGATAACTCGGTCGTCTCGTACGTGCGGCGGGACGGCGACGACTTCCTGATCGTCGTGCTGAACTTCACGCCCGTCCCGCGGGACAACTACCGCATCGGGGCACCGCGGGAGGGCCGCTACATCAAACGTTTCAACAGCGACGCCGCCGCCTACGCCGGCAGCGGGTATCCCGTGCCGGACGAACTCGAGACCGAGCCGGTCGCCATGCACGGCCACCCGCAGTCGCTACGCCTTTCGCTCCCGCCGCTGGGTGCGCTGGTGCTTGTGCCGACTGACTGACGCAGACCTGTACAGCGCGATAGCCTTTTCGGCTCGGCAGCGCAGGTGGGGCGTTGGATGCTTGCCAGAAGCCTTCTGTTAGAGCGAATTCAGAAAAACCGTAGCGTCGGGTCTCCGTGCCCGACGTCGGATTACGCAGAGAATCTACGGCCGGCACGGAGACCGGCCGCTACACGTTTCCTGAAAACGCGCTAGGTGCGCAACTGTGAGCGGAGCTCGCGCTCGGCCTGGAGCCAATCGGCCACGGGGTCGCCGGGCCTGTCGTTTCGCGCCAGATAGATCTCGTACGCCCGCTGGCGAATATCGTCCCTGGTGAGTCCCGCTATGCCGATGACCTGCCGGACGGTCTTCGACTTGACCATAGTGCGGGATCGCCTGGAGTTCGTGCTGGTTTTCCGCGCCTTGGCAGTGCCGCGTGTGGGCTTATCACTCCGTTGTCGGGGCATCTCGGTTTCCTCCGCGAATGGGCAGCTTGTATTCACTTTGTTGGCGGGCGTGTTGTCAAGGACAGATTCGTAGACGCTCTCGGTGGCGGCGGCAATCGTGTCCCAGGAGAAGCGTGTTTCGGCCTCGCGGCGGCCGTTGCGGCCCATTCGCCGCCCACTTTCCGTATCCGCCAGCAGCCGCGACACCCCCCACCCGATCGATCCGACGTTGTCGGAGACGGTCAGGCCGGTATCCTCGTTGCGGACGAGCTCGGCGGGTCCGCCCTGACGCGTCGCGACCACGGGCTTGCCGGCACTCCAGGCCTCCAGAATCACGATGCCGAACGGCTCATTGCGGCTGGGGACGCAGACGAGGTCCGCGCCCTTGAACAGGCCGACCAGCTCGCTCCCGTCGCGATGGCCCAGGAAGCGAGTGGCGGGTGCGACGCCGATCGCCGCCACCCGTTCCTCCAGCCCGTCGCGCATGTGGCCGTCGCCGGCGAAAACGAATTTCGCCTGCGGGTGTTGGTGCAACACGCCCGGCAGCGCGTCCACCAGCAGGTCGGGGCCCTTTTGCCACGCCAGGCGGCCGGCAAACAACACCACCGGGTCGTCCAGCCCGACGGCGTAGCGCGCCCGCACCGAACCGACGTCGATCTCCGCGTCGAACCGCCGCACGTCAACCCCGTTGTAAATGACGTGCATCTTGTCAAGCGGCGCGCCGTACAACTGCTGCACTTCCGCCTGCAACGCGCCCGACACGCAGATGACGCGGTCGGCGACGTAGGTTCCCTCCCACTCGACCTGGCGAATCCGCCATGACAGGCCGCTACAGAGCTGGTTCCCGCAGCGGCCGAACTCGGTGGAGTGCATCGTCAGGACCGTGCGGCAGGCGCGCTCGTTCTTGGCCTGCGCGAGGGCCCTGGCGCTGAGCCAATCGTGCCCGTGGATGATGTCGAACGGCTGGGGAAGCTGTGGCTCGACCTCGCCGAGGTGCCAGACGAAGCCGCGGCACATCCGCTCGTTGTCGGTCACGAAGTCGGGATGGCCGTCGTAGGGGCAGCGGTGGTAATGGACCCCGTTCACCCGGTCGTAGCCGGACTGCCCCGGCCCCATGCGGGTGAACACGTGCACGTCGTGTCCGCGGCGGGCAAGGGCGGCGGCCAACTCGCTGACGTGCTCGGCCAGCCCGCCGACCGCGATCGAGTGCCGGCTCTCCCACGACAGCAAGGCGATTCGCATCGGCGTCGCCTTTTGCGCTGCATGAGACATTCTGACCGCCCTCCCTGGCAAGCCCCGCATGGATATGCGCGTATTGTTACGCGCTGACCCCGGGAACGCCAGCACCCCGGCGCAAATTAACGCGAGAACATCTGCGGCGGCCACCACTGCGACGTGTGCCCGGGTTCACCCGATTCCGTTGCCACCCGTGCTCCGGATGAGCTAAGCTACGGCCCGGGCGTCAACGGATTCCACGGATTGGGAACGATAGACCAGCGGCGGTCATGCCGACGGGAAGGCGGGCCTGCCGTGTGCTCAACGAGACGCTCGACAGAACGTGCCCAGACAGCGCAACGCCGACCACCGCCCCGACCGCCGTGCGAACGCCAACGGGCAGAACTTGTATGCCGTTCCCAGCCGATAAGCGAGACATCGAGGCGGCCGCGGACCGGGGCAGCGGACCATTGTGGGGCGCAAGCTGGCAGCCGGGCGAGCCACGAGGCCGAATACCAACATGAACCTGGATTCCCGAACGAAACGTACCACCCACCGGGTTCTCCCGATCGGGCAGGTCATCAAGGCGGGTGCTGACCCCGCCCACGCCCCCCTCATCTTCGAGGTTTCCTGGGAGGTATGCTGGCAGGCCGGCGGTATCTACACCGTCCTGCGCAGCAAGGCGCCCGCCGCCGTCAGCCAGTGGGGCAACGCCTATTGGCTCATCGGCCCCTATCGCCAGGCTGCCGCCAAGATCGAGTTTGAGGCTCACCCGCCGCACGGCGTCATGGCGGAGGCCGTCGAGGAGCTGCGCAGCCGCGGCGTCGAGCTGCATTGCGGACGCTGGCTGATCACCGGTCGGCCGTGGGTCGTGCTGGTGGACATCGCTTCGGTAACCCGGCACCTGGCCGAGATGAAGTACTTCCTCTGGAAGGACCTGGGCATCGAGACCCCCGCCGGGGACCGCGAGACGGACGAGATCGTCGCCTTCGGGTACACAACGGCCGACCTGCTGGCAGCCGTCCGTGACCGGATCGGCCAGCGCCCGATGTTGGCCCAGTTCCACGAATGGCAGGCGGCCGTGGCGTTGTCGCTGCTGAAGCACCGCCGGGTCGGCTTCCCAACCCTGTTTACCACTCACGCCACGCTGGTGGGTCGCAGTCTGAGTGCCGCCGGCGTCGACCTCTACGGGCGCCTGGCCCGCGTTGATGCCGAGGCGGTCGCGCGTAAGCACGGGATCGGGCACCGCTTCGAGATCGAACGGGCGGCCGCCCGGACATGCGACGTGTTCACCACCGTCTCCGAGATCACGGCCCAGGAGGCGGAGCAGTTCTTCGGTCGGCGTCCGGACGCCCTGCTGCCCAACGGGCTCAACGTCCGGCGTTTCGCGGCCCCGCATGAGTTCCAGAACCTCCACCAGCAGGGCAAGGAGCAGATTCACGAGTTTGTGACCGGACACTTTTTCCCCAGCTACACCTTCGACCTCGATCGCACGCTCTACGTCTTCACCGCCGGCCGCTACGAGTACCGCAACAAGGGCTTCGACGTGTTCATCGAGGCTCTCCACGAGTTGAACCGCCGGCTGAAAAGTGAGCCCAACGGCGTGACCGTCGTGGCCTTCATCATCGCGCCGACCCGCCGCCACGGGCCGAACGTCGAGACGCTCAAGCGCCAAGCGATGCTGAACGAGCTACGCAGCACGTGTGAGTCGATCCAGGAGGAAATGGGCCGGCGGCTGTTCCGAACGGTCTCCACCGGTCGCCTGCCGTCCACCAAGGATCTGATGGACGAGTACACCCGGATGCAACTGACGCGCATGATGCACGCCTGGTCGCAGGGGTCGCAGCCGACCGTCGTCACGCACGACCTGGTAGACGACGCCCGCGACCCCGTGCTGTCTCATCTGCGTCGCCGCGGGTTGCTGAACGGCCCGGACGACCCCGTCAAGGTCGTCTTCCACCCCGAGTTCATCACGTCCACCAGCCCTATCCTCGGACTGGAGTACGATCACTTCGTGCGCGGCTGCAACCTGGGCGTGTTCCCGTCGTACTACGAGCCGTGGGGCTACACGCCGATGGAATGCATCGTCCGCGGTCTGCCGGCCATCACCAGCGACCTGAGCGGATTCGGTGCGTATCTGATGGACCACTTCCCCGACCACGACGCGGAGGGGTTGTACGTTGCCCGGCGTCGGCGGGTGAGCTTCGAGGCGACTGTCTATCAGGTCGCCGGCTGGCTGCACGCCCTGACGTGCATGCCGCTCCGCAAGCGCATCGAGCTGCGCAACCGGGTCGAACGGCATGGACAGGCGTTCGACTGGAGTAACATGACCCGCTACTACCGGGCGGCGCAGCGTATGGCTTTTGAGAAGTACTACGCCGACCGCGACATTCTGCCGCGGGAAACCCCACAGGCGCCGCCGGACGCGTACAAGTCCGCCGCCGCCAAGCACGGTGCCCGCCGCTCCAAGAGCTCCGCGGACCGCGAACGCCGATCAAGCAACTAGCCCGGGTTCCGGACAGTCATCCTGAGCAAAGCGAAGGATCTACCTCTGGATCGAGGTGATCTTCGCGATATGCGCCGAGGTCCTTCGGTCGCTGCGCTCCCTCAGAATGACAAGACGCTGCGCTCCCTCAGAATGACACCGGTAGCGTGGGCGCCGCCG
>JAUWXH010000436.1 GCA_030616465.1 Planctomycetota bacterium
TCGCAACCGACCTCGCCGCCCGCGTCTCCGCCGGACTCCCCTGGCCCGAGACCCCCAATCCCCAATCTCCAATCTCCAATCTCCAATCTGCACCCTCCGTGCCCTCCGTGCCCTCTGTGGCTTCTGCTCCCCACCACGGCGTCATCCTCGTCTGCCCCGAAGACGGCCCCGCCGACACTCTCCAACCACGTCTTGCCGCCGCCGGCGCCGACCTCGCCTCCATCTGCATCCTCGAGGGCGTCACCGATACGCTACCTTCGTCCCTCCGTCCCTCCGTCCCTTCGTCCCTTCTCCCACTCACCCTCCCCGCCCACGCCGACATCCTCGAACAAGCCATCCGCGCCGTAAACCAGCCGCGCCTCGTCATCCTCGATCCCCTCCACAGTCTGCTCTCACCAGACGCGCAGGCGCGCCTCGACGCCGTGGTGGGACGCCTGGCGGAGACGGCTGAGCGCTACATGGTCGCGATTGTCGCCGTCTGCCACTTGGCCAAGGCGCGTGCGCATCGCACGCTTTACCGAGTGCGCGGATCGTCGGCGCTGATCGCGGGCGCCCGCGCGGCCCACCTGCTTGCCGCCGACCCGCACGAGCCCGACCGCCGCATCCTCTGTCCCCTGAAAACGGTATATGCTCCGCCGGCGCCCGCCCTGGCCTTCCGCATCGTCCCCGGACCCCGACTCGAGTGGCAGGCACAGCCGCTGGTGCGAGAATCCCTTCTCGCACCCGGACAAGCCGGAATCCCTTCCGGCCCCCAACCGCTCCGTGGCACAGCCGACCCCGCCCTCTTACGTGGTTGGAGCGCTTCGCCGGACCTCTTGGATCTCTCCGGCGACGCCCAGTCGGCCCTGTCCGACGCGTCCGCTTGGCTGCTCGATTACTTGGCCGCCGGTCCACGTCCCGCTCTCAGAGTCCTCCGCGCGGCTCGCGCCGCCGGCGTGAGTATCGCCACCCTGCGACGCGCCAAGCGCATCTGCCGCGTCCGCTCCCTCAAGCCCGACCTCCAGTCCGCTTGGCTCTGGTCGGCCGAGTAAGCGTCCGATAACAAAGGTGCTCCAATAAGGGGGGCGCACAAATGAGCGCCTTGCGCACCTTCTCACTCATAACCCCAGAAAGCCGGTTACCACGCTCACTCCCGCCTCACCCGCGCTGTCGGGAACCACGCGCCGAGCTTGTCGGTGCCGCCCTCCCGGTTATGCTGGTGGTGACACATTCATCTCGGAGGAGATGTCATGCTCCCGTGTGCCGAGAATCGAAGCACGTCGCGAGTACTGAACGAGTGTCGCCTGATGGTGCTGTCCATGGTCGTATTGGCGTGCGCGGTGCCGGCGGCAGCTCAGCGCAGCAACCTGGCCGAAAAGCTCGGGGAGCTGAACGTCCGGCACGTTACCGAGCACTACGCCCTGGCCGGAACCGTCGGTGACGCTCGTCTGGAGGAGTACGGCCGCGCGCTGGAGTGGATCTACGGCGAATACGCCCAGGGCTTTCGCAAGCTGTTCGAGGAGGAGGAAAAGAAGGGCAAGGCCGCGTCCAGGAAGAAGGGGCAGCGTGGACGCCGCAGCGCGGCCAGCGAACGCCGGAGTACGCGCGCCGCCCAGAAGGAGGCAAGCGACGATCGCGAGCAGCAGCAGCCGAAGGCGACGGGTATCCTGGATCGCGGCGAGGACGAGCGCTTCCCGGTGATCGTCTTCGCCACCGGCCGCGAGTATCGCGAGTTCGGTCGGGAGTTCATCCCCGGCGGTACGGAAAACTCCGGCGGCATGTACCTAGGCGCCCTCGGCGTGCTGCTGATCCTCGACCGGCCGGACGCCGACGACACGTACAGTGTGCTATTCCACGAGGCGTTTCACCAGTTCATGCGCCGGTACGTCAAGAACCCGCCCATGTGGCTCAACGAGGGGCTCGCGGTCTATTACGAGGGGGCCCGGCCGGCGCGTGGCGGGGTGCAGTTCACCAATACACGCAAGGACTTTTGGGACATCGTCCGCAAGGTCATCCCGAAACCGGAAGCCGTTCCGCTCTGGCGCGTCGTGACGGCCAGCCGGGCAACGTTTTACGACGAGACGCCGATTCATGTCGATGGTTGTCTCGGTGTGCATCGCAAGACACTCTACTACGCCGAGGCGTACACGCTCATCCACCTGCTGCTGGAACACGCCGACGGGCGCGAGCGCGTGCAGAACTACATCTGCGATCTGGCGAAAGATGACGGCATGAACACACGCGCCATCACAGAGAGGCACTTCGACAAAGCGACCTGCGACCAACTCACGCACTCCTGGATCAGACACGTCAACAGCCGACGGTAGGATCGCTAGCGCCGCTTCCGGCGGATACGGATGGAGGGCAGGCATCGCCCGCCAATCGATTCACTCTCCCGCGCGCCGGCACTCGGCGCACTTGAAAGTGAGGGGCGGCGGAGCGATGATCCGCCGGCACGGTGAGGGTATTGGATGCCGGCGAAGATTCTTGACGGGAAGGCCTACGCGGCCGAGATTCGCAACGAGGTTCACCGCCAGGTGGCCCACTTCACGACCCACCACGGGCCGATTCGATTATGCGCCGTTTTGGTCGGCAGCGACGAGGCGGGCCGACTGTACGCCCGCTGGCAGCGGAAGCGCTGTGTGCAGACCGGCGTGCATTACGAGCTCGTCGAGTTGCCGGAAACGACCACACAAGCCGAGCTGCTGGCCGAAATCGACCGCCTCAACGCCGAGCCCGAGGTGACCGGCATCATTCTGCAACTGCCGCTACCTGAGCACATCGACCCGGCCGCCGCCCAGTACCGCATCGACCCGTATAAGGACGTCGAGGGCGTCAA
>JAUWXH010000523.1 GCA_030616465.1 Planctomycetota bacterium
CCCGCCCGCACACTGCTGCAAGCAAATAATGACCCTTGGGGGCGATTTTTCAGGGCTGCTCTGGGACAGGGCGAGCCCTGCGCTAGTTTCAGTGCGGACCGGAACGCCTGCTGCCTGGGATAGCTGACAACTGAGGCTGCCGCGCACCAGCGGTCTTTTATCGGTCGGTGCTCTTTGGTGCGGGCGTGCGGCTCGGCCAGTACGGGGCCCAGTCGCTACTTTGACCAGTTGGAAACCGGTCGCAGGCGCGGCTACGCCAGGCCGTGCCGCCCCGGACGTCGGCCCTTAGCGTATGATCCAGCGCAGGCGTTCGCGCTCCGGCTGGGCCTGCTCGCGGGTATTCGGCGACCCTGGAAGGGTATATCGGATTTCGAGCGTCTTTCGGAGCGTGAAGTACTTCGGATTGATGGTGACCTCGCGCTCGCGGCCGTCGGGCCCCGCGATCTTGACGGTTTCCGGCCGATCGGGGTCGTAGGCCGGGTTGCGGACGTACCGCGTCTCGCCGCTCAGCCCGGCCACGTAGATCGTGAAGTTGTTGATGTTCACCTTCAGCGGCCGCCAGATGAAGACGGACTCGCGCGCGTAGTCCTCGCCGGCCCGCAGGTCGCCGATGGCCTCGGTGGGGTGGACCAGGTAGGGGTGGGTGATCTTGTGGCGTTCTCTGATGGCCTGGAAGACCAGCGGGTTGATTCCCATGTCGGTGTCGATCACGTGCAGGTCTTCGGTGACCAACTGCGCCAGCGGGAAGAAGCGCTGCGTCCGCCCGCTGGTGTTTCTCACCGTGTAGACCATGTACCAGAACGCTTCCGGCTGCTGGCGGCCGGGAAGCTGGATCTCGATCCGCCGCGGGTCGAGGAACTTGAACTCCAGCTCCCAGGAGATCGGGGTCGGCGATGGCTCGGGTCCGATGCCGACCGCGGGCTCACGCTCTTGCATGGGCAGCGACAGCGCTAGAACCGTCAAAAAGCACCACATGAGCTGCTCCTAGCCGCCATACTGGTTGCGGATGATGACGCTGGCCGGGTTCCCGGGCAGGTCCAGCGCACCGAGCGTTTGCGAGGCCGCCTCGCGAATCACCATGTTCTGCTCGCTCTCGGCGATGGCGATGATGCGCTGTACGGAGTCGGGCCCGAGGCGGTTCCCGCGGCGTTTGGCGGCCTCGGCCAGCGCCTCGAACATCGAGACCCGCATCTCCTGCGGCTCGTTCTGGTCGAGTGCGATTCCCGCGATGGCCTCTTGCGCGGTGCTCGTGCCCAGATAGCCCAGCACCTGGGCCACGGTGATGCGCAGCTTGTCGTCCGTGGTTGCCAGGGCGACGATGAGCGCCGGCTCCGCATCCTGCACGTCGAACAGCGAATTATTCGTCAGGGCCAGCAGCCGCAGCACCTCCGCCGCTTCGAGCGCCAGCGTCACGCCCGTGTTGGCATCGATCGGCTTGGCCCCCACGGCCCGCGAGACCTTGGCGATGACCGTCTTGATTCGCTCGACGTCCTCACCGGCGACGATCGCGCCCAGGCGATGGTCGGCACGAACCAGGTCGCGCACCGGTTGCCGGTCGGCCGGCTTGGAGATGATGACCGTCGGCGTGGCGGCGAAGCGGAACTCGCTGCGAAGCTGGTGGAGGGCGTCGGTCAACGCCGGGTCCCTCACGTCCGACGCCAGGCAGATCACGTCGATGCCCGGCAACTCCCGCCGCACCTTATCCAAACCGCGGAACAGCTCCGTGTCGCTGAGCACCTCATAACCCTCGGCCCGCAGGGCGCCGGCGACCAGATTGCCCGTGGCCTCGTCGGGGTCAACCACTAACGCGTTTCGCGCCCCGCCGTGCAGCATCAACGCCTCGGACAACACCGGCATGAGGTTTTGATAGTTGTGGAAGGCTTGGGTGGGCAGGGCCCGTCCCAGGGCCAAGGCCGCGCGGATCCGCACCATCCGGTCGGGGAATGAGAGGGCCTCGGCCAACGGTTGGCGACCAGCCTCGTCGCCGACCACGCTGGCCGGGCCGCCGGTCTTACGCAGGGCCTCGATCGCCCCCAG
>JAUWXH010000417.1 GCA_030616465.1 Planctomycetota bacterium
GCTCGCCGTTGTACACGGTCAGGGCCCGCACCGGGATCCAGCCGCCGCCTATCCCGCTGCCCAGCGGCGACCAGGTGGCACCGTTCCAGCGGGCGATGCAGTTGGCCTCCGTCCCGCCGGCGGTGGTGAACTGGCCCCCGGCGATCAGCTCGCCGTTGTAGACGGTCAGGGCATGCACCGACCGGTCCATCCCGCTGCCCAGTGCCGACCAGGCGGCGCCGTCCCAGCGGGCGACGTGATTGGCCGGCGTACCGCCAGCGGTGGTGAAGTAGCCGCCGGCGATCAGCTCTCCGTTGTAGACCGTCAGGGCTAACACTACGTCGTTCACCGAGGCACTCTCGGCGCCCAGCGCCGACCAGGTCGTGCCGTCCCAGCCGGCGATGCGGGAGGCCCACACGGTGGTAAAGTCGCCCCCCACGATCAACTCGCCGTTGAAGACGGTCAGGGCCGACACGCCGCCGTTCATCCCGCTGCCCAGCGACGACCAGGCGCTGCCGTTCCAGCGGGCGATGTAGTTGGCCGGCGTCCCGCCGGCCGTGGTGAACGAGCCCCCCACGATCAGCTCGCCGTTGTAGACCGTCAGGGCGCTTACACCCCCGTCCATCCCGCTGCCCAGCGGCGACCAGGCGCTGCCGTCCCAGCGGGCAATCTTGTGGGCGACGGCGTCGCCGGCCGCGTCAAAATCGCCACCCACGTACAGCGCCGGACCGCTGCCGTCGTCGTAGACCACTGTGGCGTACGCCGTACCGTCGAGCCCCGGAAACCCCGCGCCGGGCAGCCATTGTGGGTCACACTCTGCCTGTGCCCGCGGCGCGCCCACGGCGGCCAGCAGGATGGTGAGTCCGGTTGCGAGTGTGAGTGTTGGATGTCGATTACACATGATCTGGTCCTCCTTCATGAGTTGTGAGTTCTCGGTCATCAGTTTTGAGTCATCAGTTCCCGGTTTTCAGTCATCCGTGCCGTCTATCCGAGCCTCAAGCGCTGGCGCGGGTCGTCCGGATCCCTCGCTTGCGCTGCGGGTTCTGTTTGTCAGCCGTCCTCCGGCGGCTCGTCTCCCCGTGATTCAGGTTCAGCCTCCTGCGAATCGTTATCGTTAGCCTCCAGCTTGGCGCGCCATTTGGCGGCGCTGGCGGCCCCGGGCGGTTCTCGGTTCGCTGTCCCGCAGAGTCGTTGGTCTGGTCGGCGACGTTGCTCATGGCGACTCCGCCGGGGCGGTGGAAGCGCCCGGCCGGCTTGGGCGGGGCGCTTCCGATGACCTGGGGCGACATCTGCGCGCGAAACTAACGCGCAATCGCGAAAAAATTTCAGACTCTCGATTCCGAGCCCAGAATCCCCCCCCCAGCCGGCCGTAACCGCTCCCGGAACATGCGAACAGGCCCACCGCAGGGCCCGGCGAGCTGCGTGCCACCCACGTCCGCATCCCAGAGTGTGAGCTCAGAATCGCCGCTGCCGCTGACGGCCTGGCCGCCTTGCTTGAGCTGCCCCTGGTACGTGAAGGCGCTGCCCATCCCCGGTTGTCCCTTTGCCGCTCCTGTAGCCAGGATTGTACCGGCTCCAGACGCTCCCTTTCCATCGAAAAGCGGAGATCCTGGCCGCTATGCTTGCTTCTTGACCGCAGAAACCCTGCACCTCGCCTCGCCGGGCCGCCGGTGCGTGCGTTTGTCCACCACGGCGCGCGGCGCTGCTCAGATAGGCGGGCTGCCGAATTGGACGGGTTGGGTCAGCAGATAGGTCAGGCCGAGTCTCCGAGGCCGGCCACCCACGCTGCTGCCGAATGCCACCGGCATGAAACGCAGCCTGAGCCGCCAGGCCCGCCAATCGGGTCCTCGGATCCTTGAATCCTGGAGTCCGGCGGCGGGCGAGCTGCCGGTCGCTACTCTCCAATCCCTTATGATATGGGCCTTCGTGTCTGCGTGCCTTTGTGGTCCGTGAGACGTGCGGGCTAATAGCACGTCATGTCCCAGCGGGCGAGCAGGATGCCCTTTGGGCAGCCACTACGTTCCGCAGCCCCAGTCGCCCAGCAGGATGCCCAGGTCGGCGTGACCTATGTGGCCATTGCCGTCGAGGTCGGCATCGGCGTTCCAGTGCGGGTCGCCGGGTTGCGAATCCCACGCACCGAGCAGGGCCCCCAGGTCGGCGTGGTCGGTGGCACCGTCGCCGTCGAGATCGCCGAGGCAATCGCACGCGTCGGCGATGCCGTTGGCGTTGCCGTCTTCGAAGCCTTGGTGCTCGCAGGTGTCGAGCAGGCCGTTGCCGTTGCAGTCCAGACTGGGGTTCTCCTGAATCTCATCGGCGTCGGGAATGCCATCGCTGTCGCAGTCGAACGGGTACTGCGCGACGGCCTGATCGGCCAAGAAGCCCGCGGCAGTGCGCGCGTACTCCAACGCGAACGGGTAGTGGATGTAGTCGGGTGTGTCCACGGAATCGCATGGCTGGTGGTAGCACGGGTTGGTGCCGTGCATATTCTCGATCAGCAGGCACGCCTGGAACCCGACATCCTCAAACGGCGCATTGTCGCTGAGGTCCGGCGGGTAGCCGTCTTCGCCGATAATCATGTAATTCAGGCCAGGGGCGTATTCCTCAACAGCCTCCGCGACGAGGTACTTGATTGGGTTGGACTCGGGTCGCCCGTAAATACGACACTTATAAGTAGCCGCATCGTGCGCGATCATATCCAGCGCAAGTACGCCCCGAATATCGTCGTCCTGATGTTCGTTCGCGTACGCGTGGCTGCCGACGAACCCGTGCTCTTCGAGATCAAAGGCGATGTATTTGACCGTGTACTCGGTCTCGTACATTGAGAGAACGCAAGCCACTTCGAGCGTCGCAGCGACACCCGAGCCGTTATCCCGCATTTCTCACAGGTAGGGCGATTTGGCGCTGTTCTCGGCCGCGGGGCCGCGAATAGAGGGGGCCGATGAGAGTTGGGAGGTCAAGCGGGGCGGA
>JAUWXH010000294.1 GCA_030616465.1 Planctomycetota bacterium
CCCGGAAACGTGCGCGAGTTGCAGAACCTCTGTGAGCGCGTCTGCGTCCTGGAAGCCGGCCGGGAGGTCACACCCGAGACCATCCGCCCCTTGCTCACTGGCCCGATCAAGACGACCAGCGCGCCCGTTGAGAAGGTCCGATACCGCGACGGGCAGATCCTGGCCGACGCCGAACGCGACCTGATCCTGCGGGCGCTGGAGCGTTTCGGCGGACACCGCGAGAAGACGTCGCGGGCCTTGGGGATCGGGCTGCGGACACTCGGGCTCAAGCTGAAGCGGTGGCGTGAGGAAGGCACCTTTGAAGAGGTCGGACGCCGCGCCGCGGTGCTCGAACGAGTCTTGGTGTGATCGGTCCGGCGGCCTTGGGGGCCTTCGGCGAGGCAGAGGCACGCGATTTGCCTCTGCTCCTGATCGAGAGACTCTTGGTGGAACCGGCGCATGTGGATTGAGCGTCTGCTGACATCCCGGACGACGCGGGCGATCGAGCTGACGGCCCAATTCGCCGAGCGGCGCCACGGAATCCTCGCCGAGAACGTCGCCAACGTCGCCGTGCCCGATTATCACACCCAGCGGCTCGACCCGGAGAAGTTCCAGGCCGCGTTGCGGGACGCCCTGCGGCGGGCAGAGGCAGCGAACCAAAGCCGGCTGGATTTGCGCGGCAACGCGCAATTCTCGACCACGGCCGACGGACGCATCGCGGTGAAACCGGCCCGCGAACCCGCCCCCAACGTCCTTTTTCACGACGGTACCAACGCCCGGCTGGAAGCGCTGATGACGGACGTGGCCCAAAACGCGCTGAGTTACGAGCTGGCGACGAATCTGTTGCGGGGTCGCTTCAACACGCTGTTGACGGCCATCCGAGGTAGGAACGCATGATACACGCACTGGACACCAGCAGCTCCGCGCTCGTCGCCCAGCGCACCCAACTGGACGTCATCGCCGGCAACATTGCCAACGCGTTTACGACCCAGCAAGAGGACGGGACGATTCGTCCGTATCGCCGGCGGTTCGTGACGTTCATGACCGGTGACGGGAAGGGGGGCCCGGGTGTGCACGTGGACGACGTGCGCGAGGATGCGTCACCGTTTGTCGAGCGGTTCGACCCCGGTCACCCGCATGCCGACGAGCGGGGCATTGTTCAATATCCGAATGTCAGCATCACGATGGAGTATATCGACGCGATGGTGGCCGCCCGGGCGTATGAGGCCAACGTCGCGATGATGAACGTGACCAAGACGATGGTTCGCCAGGCGATCCGGCTGTTCGCATGACGGCCGGCCGGTTCGCGGGCAGACGAGGGATAAGCGCAGGTGATGGTTGACCCGCTCTCGCCGGAGCAGCTCGGTTCGGTCGGCCCGGCTCGACCGGTCGGTCCGTTGGCCCCGGCCGGTGGCAAGTCCGTGGGCGACGATTTTGCCGCCATGCTGCGCCGCCAGTTGGAGCAGGTCAGCCGCATGCAGGCGGAAGCCGATGAGAGCGTGCAAAGCCTGCTGACGGGTGAGACGCAGAACATCACCGAGGTATTCACGACGGCCCGCAAGGCAGAGGTGGCCTTCAGCCTGCTGATTGAGATCCGCAACAAGCTGGTGAGCGCCTATGACGAACTGAAGAACTTGCGGGTATAGCGGGGCGGTTCTTCACGCCGTCGGGTGAGGCCCCCCACCGCCGCAGGTGCAACGACGACGGGGTGAGTAGTTCTCACCCCACGGTTCGCAGGAAGCGAACGAGGTGAGCGTGTCCCGGCGGGCGTGCCGGACGCGGCAATAAGCCCGAACGCGCATCACCGGGGAACGGCCAGGATGGCTTCGTTGCAGAAGACAATCACGCAGGCGGTCGGCCAACTGCGCGACATGACCGTCTCACAGCGGCTGGCCATCCTGTTGGGCGTGGCGCTGGTGGCCGGGTCGTTGGTATGGCTGGCGCAGTGGGCGGCGCAGCCGGAGATGGTGCCGCTGCTGGACCAGGGCCTGGGCGCGGAGGATCTGGCCCTGGTCCAAGGTGGCCTGGACGCCCTCGGTCAGAAATACGGGGTCGAGGGTTCGCGTGTGCTGGTGCCCGCCTCGGCCGACCGTCAATCCGTCCTGGCCCGACTGCAACAGCAGGACAAGCTGCCCGGCGACACCAGCATCGGCTTCGGGGCCTTGGTCAAGGAATCCAACCCCTGGATCTCGCAGGAGGAGAATGAGCGCCGCTGGACCGTCGCGTTGCAGAGCGAGCTGGCGCGCGTGCTCTCCAACTTCGGCGAGGTCAAGCGTGCCAGCGTGCATTTGCCGCTCGGGCGGCGACGCGGGGTCTTCTCCCGAAACATCCCCCCGTCCTCAGCTTCGGTCACGTTGACGATGCGGCGCGGCGAGCCGGTCTCACGCCAACTGGCTCTCGCCGCAGCCCGGCTCGTTTCCGGCGCGGTCCCCGCCCTGTCGCTCAAGAACGTGAACGTGGTGGATGGTGCCGGCGTCTCCGTCTGGCCGGGGCCCGACGCGGAACCGGGCGGCGGCGGCGAGCTCGACCGACGCCGACGCGAGCACGAGTTGCGCATCGCCGAAAAGATCCGCAATCAGCTCGCCTTCGATCCGAAGGTGCGCGTCAATGTGCAGGTCGTGCTGGACCGCACGGCGCGCGAACTGGAATCCTCGACGCCGACTGAAGGCGTGGAGATCATAGAGGAGCGCGAGACCGACGAGACCAAGCGCGGCCTCCGCAGCGGCGAGCCGGGGGTCAAGCCGAACGTCGGCGTAGTCGCGGGTTCCGGGGGGCTCAGTGAGTCTTCGCTCCGCGAATCCACCAAGGTCGAGAAGCTGACCGGCACCACCCGGAAGGTCGAGCACACGCCGCCGGGCGAGATCCAGGAGATCTTCGCCGCGATCAACGTATCGCACAGTTACCTGGAAGGCGTGTATCGCCGCAACAACCCCGAAGCCGACCCGCCCGCGGAAGCGCAGGTTCAAGCCGTCTTCGAGAGCGAGAAGACCAAGATCATCAACCAGGTCGCGGTGCTGGTGAAGCCGCAGACCGACGAGCAGGTTCGTGTGGACTGGTACTATGACTCGGTGGACGCGGGCGTAGCCGCCGAGGCGGGCTCCTTCGAAACGTCCGTTGGGTTGCTCCAGAGATTCGGGCCGGCTTCGGCGTTGGCACTGTTGGCGTTGCTCTCGCTCGCCTTGGTCATGCGGATGGCACGCCGTGGCGACGCTGGCGAATCGTTCGGACTCGAAATCGGGCTGCCCAAGGAGGCGATCGCCGCGGCAAAGCAGGTTGCCGAGGACGTTCGGGCGGCTGCCGCTCGGCCAAGGCACGCGGCGGGCGGGCGTGGGCCGGCAAGGCGACCATCGGCGGCGGCGCCGTACACGACCATGCCCGCCGCCGAGGCTACCGTCACCGAAGGCGTCCTGGAGGCCCAGGAAGTAGACGAGAGCGCCGTCCAGGTCGTCGGCATGCTCGACCAGGTCGCGGCCATGATTGACGAGGACCCTGAAGGAACGGCCGCGATGGTCGAACGGTGGGTGCAGAGCAGCGCTTGACCGCCGCACGAGACCTCAGGGAACAGCGAAGTGGCTGAAAACGACGGAATCCCCGGGCTTCGCAAGGCTGCGATCCTTCTGCTCGCCCTGCAGCAGGACACGGCGGCAAGTGTGCTGCGGCACATGTCGCGCGAGATGGTCGAAGACATCTCGCGGGACATCGCCAGCATCAACAGCGTGTCTCCGGACCTGCGCCGCAAGGTCATCCGCGAATTCTACAACCAGGTCTTGGCGCGGCGGTACATGGACATGGGGGGTATGGCCTTCGCGCGCATCCTGCTGCAAAAGACCCTGCCGCCGGAAGAAGCCAGCAAGATCATCGCTTCGATCGAGCATCAGGTGCAGGAGCAGCCCTTCAGCTTTCTGCAGAAGACCGAGACGGAAAACCTGTCGACCTTCCTGGCTAGCGAACACCCGCAGACTATCGCCCTGGTACTTTCCCATCTGCCGGCTGGCGTGGCTAGTGAAATCCTGGTCGGCTTGCCCACCGAGCGGCAGATCGAAGTCATCACCCGCGTCGCCAACATGGAGCAGACCAGCCCGGAAGTCATCAAGGATGTCGAGACCGGCCTCGA
>JAUWXH010000117.1 GCA_030616465.1 Planctomycetota bacterium
AGATGTCCACCTGGTGCGAACCCAGATCGGCCATCGGTCCGCCCGAGTACTTGCGGTACCAGCGCCAGTTGCGAAACTCCTCCATCGAGCCATAGCCGTAGCGCTTGAGCGTTTCCGCGTCGAGCGTGTACTTCTTGGGCCAGCCGACCTCGAGTAGCCGCGCCCGGTTCCACTGCCCATACGTGTGCGTGACCCGACCGAGAATCTTGTCCTTCTCGATCATCATCAGCGCGTGCCAATAGCGCGGCTGACTGCGACGCTGGTGCCCGATCTGCAACAGCCGGCCGGTTTCGCGGGCCGCGACCACCATCTTCCGCGCATCCTCGATCGTGTTCGACATCTCCTTCTCGCAGTACACGTGCTTACCCGCGCGCAGGCAGGCGATGGTGTGCTCAGCGTGCACCCAGTCGGGCGTGGCGATGATCAGCGCGTCAAGATGCTTCTCCTTGTGCAGCAGCTCGCGATAATCCTCGTACCCGTTCACTGGCTGGTCGTATCTCTTCAGAAGCCGGACGGCGTACTCCCGCCAGTAGGGCCAGATATCACACACCGCCACGAAGCGAAGGCCGGGGACTAGATCCTTGAGGCACAGCTTCATCAGCGTCTGCCCCTGGCTGCCGACGCCGATAATCCCGACCGCTAGCTCCTGCACCGGCTGCGACTGGGCGGCCTGCTCCTGTGCCCACGCCGGGACGGACATCACCAGGCCGGCGGCGGTCGCCGTCTGGACGAACTCTCGTCTGGTCAGTCCTGCCTCAGGTCGGCACTCGCGGTTACTGCTCATCATTCGCCTCTCGTCTGCACGCCTGTCTGATAGATTCTAGACAGGCCTATCGCGTCAATTTATCGCCTCGCTCGGGGTATCGTCAAACGCGGCCGTCTCGCCTCGTCGGCCGGGCGTGCCTACAGCCCCATTTGCGACTCACGGCCGCCGTCGCTATTTTCCGGAAGTGACAATGCGGTTTTTGTGCGGCGGTGGTCCCTGATGGACAGCATTGAGCGAGAGCATCCGACCGACAGCCCGGCTTTACACCTCCCTCCCGGTCAACCCCAGCCGACGGGCCTGTCCGTCGTCATCCCCGCGTATAACGAGGCCCGCTGCATTGGCCGCACGCTTGAGCGCATCCGCGAGTATGCCGCCCGCAGCGCCACCCAGTGCGAAGTCATCGTGGTGGATGACGGCAGCCGCGACGGGACATGCGATATCGTCCGCCGCTTCGCCGCCGAACCACTCGACCTGCGCCTGCTCGTCAACCCCGCCAACCGTGGGAAAGGCCACGCCGTGCGGGAGGGCATGCTCGCCGCGACCGGCGGGCTCGTGCTGATGTGCGACGCCGACCTCTCCATGCCGATTGAGGAGTTGGAGAAGCTGCTGCCGTGGCTGGAGCGCGGCTACGACGTGGTCATCGGCTCGCGCGATATGCCCGAGTCGGTGCTCGACCCACCGCAGCGGCTGCTACGGCGCTGGCTGGCGTGGAGGTTCCGCGCGATCCGCCGACGCCTGCTGCTACGCGAGCTGCGCGACACCCAATGCGGCTTCAAGCTTTTTCGTCGCGACGCGGTCCGCGAGGTCTTCGCCCTCCAAACCATCGACGGTTGGCTCTTTGACTGCGAGGTGCTGGGAATCGCAGAGCGCCTGGGCTACCGCATCAAGGAGGTCGGCGTCGTGTGGCGCAACAACCCCGATAGCCGCGTGAAACCCGTGCGTGAGGCGCTCTTGGCGGTGCCGACCCTCCTCGCGATCTGCCGCCGGCTGGCGAAAGTGCCGAAGACTTAGGGGCGACGGGTGGCACGCTCTAGCGGAGCGCAGCGCAGATAGGCCGTGGGATGCCACCAGCCCCGAGCCACGGCCTGGTTGCGTCAGACGGTGCCACCCCCCGCGGCCGATACTCACCTACGGCCAGAACGCCGCGACGGCGACGATCACCCAGATCGCGACCCCCGCGATCAGCTTGACCACTCGGCCGACGAGTGTGCCGACGCCGGCTCCCACACCAACGTCGACCGATTCTTTCATTTTCCGCCCGCCGACCAGCTCGAGCCCCCACGCTCCCAGGCACGCGCCGCCACACGCTCCGATCAGCGAGCCGAGCAGCGGGATCGGTATGAGAAAAGTCGCCGCGATTGCCCCGGCCAGCCCGCCGACCAACGCTCCGACCGATCCCCAACGCGTGCCCCCCGCGCGTTTCGATCCGACCACGCCGGTGAAAAACTCGACCACTTCGGCAAGGGCCGCGAGCACGATGATCACGACCAGTGTGGCGATGCTGAACATCCCCTCGTCGTCGGTCGCCACATCACCCCGCTGCCACCACGCCACCAGCGCGGTGGTGAACACGATCAGCCACGTCCCCGGCAGCCCCGCGACCACCGTCGCGAGCCAGACGGTGTTGAGCAGGATGAGGAGCGTCGCCCAAACGTAGAACATGCCTGTTGGCCCTGCCTCAGGTCACCGGCGCCGCGTCTTCTTCCTCGATCCGGGCCGAGTCTTCCTGGAACCGCTTCTCGTTGAACATCGCGATGAAGGCGATCCCGGCGATAATCGTGATGACGATGGGTACCATGAAGATCTTCGCCCACGAGTGCCCGCCGGGCTGCGCGAAGTAGTCGGATATCCTCCCGGCCAACAGGCTACCCAGCAGCATGCCCATGCCGTTTGTGGCGAACACGATCAAACCTTGGGCGCTGGCGCGGATGTCTTTATGGCTTAGCCGCTCGACGGCGATCATTCCACCGACGAAAAAGAAGGAATAGCAGATCCCATGCAGCGTCTGGGCCGCGACGACGAGCCACACCGGCTGGCCGATTGCGAAGATCGCGTACCGCACCGGCCAAGCCAGGATGCCGAGAAAGATCGTCATGCGCATCCCGCCGTACTTGATGGCCGGCGCCAGCGCAAGCATCAGCACGACCTCGCCCACCTGTCCGAGGCTCATGGCGAAGTTGGCGCTACTTTCCGGCAGCCCGACACCCAACCCAGGTTCGGTCAGAAACAGGAACGTCAGGTTGTAGTAGAAGGGCAGCTCGATCGCCACCACAAACGAGATCACCAGCAGTACCGCGAAATTGCGGCTGCTGGTCAGCTTTAGCGCCTCCAGAAATGCGTACGGGTTTATCGCCTCCTTCGCTGGCGGCGTGTTCGGCAACGTAAAGCAGTAAAGCCCCATCAGCACGGAGATGGCCGCCGTCACGACAAGACAGTCGCCGATATGCGCGACACCGGGTGCCTCTTGCTCCCAATAGCGCAGGTAAAGGCTCATCAGCCAGTTAATGATGATCCAGCCGATCGTGCCCCACACGCGGATGTATCCGAACTTCTTCGCGTCTTTCATGTGATGGAAAGCGATCGCGTTGGTCAGCGCGATGGTCGGCATGTAGAGCACGGCATACAGGAGGATGCATGTAAACAGCGCCGCGAACTCCCGCTGCTTCCACGCGATGAACATCAGCACCGCCCCGCCCAGGTGCACGAACCCGGTGAAGAGCTGGTTCGGCAAAAAGCGGTCGGCGATCCAGCCCGCGATCAGCGGCGACAGCATCGCTCCCAACGCCGTCGTCAGGTAGACGTAACCCTGCTGCGTCATGCTGAAGCCGAGGTTTCTCATGTGCCCGGCAATGAGCACCGCCCACGCCCCCCACACGGCAAACTCGAGGAACATCATGATCGAGAGACGAGTGGTGACCAGCGTGGGGCGCGATGCTCCCGGGGCGCTCGTGGCCGCCCCGGTTCCGTTGGTGTCGTCGCTCATTGGTTCAGCTTTCCTCGCTTGGTTGCACAGGCCGCGCGTAAGTTCCGGGCATCCTAGCGAAGCAGGGCGGACGGGGCAAAGCGACACCTGCTGAACCCGGCTTGGACCTCATCCTTGCCCCCGGTATCATTCCCTCCCAACGAGAGCGAGTGGAATGTCTCCCATCCCTCCGCGCGGAAAGGACCAACTGATGAATAGACAACGGCTGTTCGTGGGCAGTTGCTTCGCCTTGGTCGCCACTTCGGTCTGCTTCGGCGTGGTTGGCGCGATCATGGCGACGTTGAAGGAACAGTTCGTCCTGAGCAACGAGCAGGTCGGCTGGATCGGCGGGGCCGCCCTCTGGGGCTTCACGATCTCGATCTTCGTGCTGGGCCCGCTGTGCGATGTGCTGGGCATGCGCAACCTGCTGCGCTTTGCCGTGCTGTGCCACGCGCTCGGCACCCTGCTGATGATCTTCGCCACCGGCTTCTGGACGCTGTTCTTCGGAGCGCTGATCCTGGCGCTCGGCAACGGCACGGTCGAGGCAGCATGCAACCCGCTGGTCGCCACGGTCTATCCCGATCAGAAAACCAAGAAGCTCAACCAGTTCCATGTCTGGTTCCCCGGCGGCATTCTCATAGGCGGAGTGGCGTCGTTTCTGCTGGATAAGATGGGCTGGTCGGCCGATGCCGGCTTCGCCTTGTGGCAGCTCAAGCTCGCATTGATCCTCGTGCCCACCGTCGTCTACGGAATCGTCTTCGCCGGTCAGAAGTTCCCCGCCACCGAGCGCGTGCAGTCGGGGGTTTCCTTCGGCGGCATGGTCGAAGGTGCGTTGGCGCGTCCGCTGTTCCTGATCCTTCTGGCGTGCATGGCCATCACCGCCTCGCTGGAGCTCGGCCCGAACCGCTGGGTCCCCGCCGTTCTCGAGGCCGGCGGCATGCCCGGCATTCTCGTGCTGGCCTGGATCAGCGGCCTGATGGCCGTGCTGCGCTTCTTCGCCGGCCCGGTCGTGCACCGACTGTCGCCCACCGGCATCCTCGTCGCCTCCGCCATCCTCTCCGGCATCGGGCTCTACTGGCTCAGCTTCGCCGAAACCATCGGCATGGCGTTCCTGTCCGCAACGGTCTTCGCCGTGGGCGTCTGCTACTTCTGGCCCACCATGCTCGGCGTCACCTCCGAGCGCGTACCCAAGAGCGGCGCGCTGGGCTTGGCTCTGATGGGCGGCATGGGCATGCTCATCGTCGGCATGGTCACCGCGCCCCAGATGGGCCGCATCGCTGACCGTTACCTGCACGGGCAACTCGTGCAGGAGCGGGCTGAGACTGTCGCCGTGCTCGAAAAGGTGGCCGAGACGTATCCGGTGCTGGCCGAAAATGCCCAGCAGCCGTTCAAGGGTGAGATTCTCGGCGCCGTCGACGACGTGAAGAACGTTCTCACCCAGGCGCAAACCGGAGAGCTTCCTGAAGGCAGCACGGCCAACGCCTTGCGCAGCGCCGTCAAGAATGTCCCGCCGGGTGAAGCCGCCGCTGCGATTACGGAGACGATCAATAAGAAAGTACTCGGACCGGCGGACAACTACGGCGGGCGAATGTCCTTCCGCTACGTCGCCCCGTTCTCGATCGTGATCATCATCGTCTTCGGCGTCTTGTACCTCCGCGACCGCGCTGCCGGCGGGTACAAAGCCGAAACCCTGACGACCGGCGAGGAGCCCAAAACGCCTGAAAAGACCGAAGAGACGTAGTCTCTGACGCACCGTCCTGGAGAACCGACGAAGGATGAAACCCATGAAAGCGAGTCTAGTCTCCTGCATCGCCCTGATCGGCCTCGGCGCCCCGCTCACGTGGGCTCAGCAACAGGCCGGAAAGCCGAGCCCCAACAATCAGCTCACCGCTGCCGAACGAGCCGCCGGCTGGAAGCTGCTGTTTGACGGCAAGACGACCGCCGGCTGGCGCGGCTATCGCAAAGAGAGCTTTCCGGACAAGGGCTGGGCCGTCGAGGAGGGCTGCCTGAGGGTCGTCGCGGGCCAGCGCGGCGGCGACATTATCACCGTTGACCAATACGCCGACTTCGAGCTCGTGCTCGAATGGCGCGTCGCCGAAAAGGCCAACAGCGGCATCATGTACCGCGTAACCGAGAAGCACGGGGCGGCCTGGCAGACCGGCCCGGAGTACCAGATCCTCGATGATGCCGGACACGGCACCGCGCCGACTGACGCCCACTCCGCCGGCGGCCTCTACGGTCTCTACCCGCCCGGCCCTGACAAAACCCTCAAGCCCACCGGCCGGTTCAACCAAACACGCATCCGCATCAAGGACAACCACCTGACCCACTGGCTCAACGGCGTCAAGATCGTCGAGTGCCGGCTGGACAGCGACGACTGGAAGCAGCGGATCGCCAAGAGCAAGTTCAACAAGTACGAAGGCTTCGGCGTGCAGCCCAAGGGTCATATCGCCTTGCAGGACCACGGCAACGACATCTGGTTCCGCAACATCAAGATCCGCGACTTGTCGGCGTCCATGCCGAACGAGATTCAACTGTTCAACGGCGTGGATCTCAGCGGCTGGACCGCCTACCTCCAAGGCGGCGGCCGGATGGAGGACGTCTGGTCCGTGGCCGACGGCGTCCTGATCTGCAAGGGGCGCCCGGCCGGCTACATCCGGACCGAGAAGGACTACACGAACTACGTCCTCAAGCTTGAATGGCGCTTCGACCCTGCCAAAGGCGCCGGCAACAGCGGCGTACTGCTGCGCCTGATCGGTGAGGACAAGGTCTGGCCGCGTTCGGTCGAAGCGCAGCTCCACAGCGGCAACGCCGGCGACTTCTGGAACATCGACAAGTTCCCGATGAAGGTTGATCCCGCTCGCACCAAGGGCCGCAACACGAAGAAAACCCACTTCGCCGAGTACCCCATCGGCGAGTGGAACGAATACGAGATCATCGTC
>JAUWXH010000299.1 GCA_030616465.1 Planctomycetota bacterium
GGCGGGTCGGCGCGGGGGTGTCCCGGTATGGTGGTACCCGTCCGTGGGGGGGGGGGGGGGGGGGGAGAAATGGCGGGCGTATCCGGAATGATGGCAGCGCGTGTCTGTTAGTATACAGAGGCGGCCGGCGGGGGGCACTGCATCGGCGTGGCGGAAGCGCCTATATGGTCCGATAATGAAAGCAGCCGCCGGAAGCAGAAAAGCGTTGCACCCGGGCTTCCGATAGCTCATAATGGAGGCGTCATAACATACGCTCGTTCCAAGGTCGGTACAGGAGAGCTTTGGAAGACGAGGTTTCATAAGCAGTTGCGCTCGGCCGCGGTCATACGCTCCTGCGCACACCCGATAAGGGGTTTTCGGCCGAACGGAGCTGGCGGGTAATTTTTACCCGCACAAGGATGCGTTGATGTACAAGTACCGCTCACCGAGCATTGCGGAGCTCGCGGCTCAGCTAAAACGCGGTCCGACACGCCTGAGGCTGCGGCAGCTCTACAACATCGATTTTCTCTTGTCGATCGTCGAGCCGAGCAAGCGCTACCCGCGCGACTTCGTGCTGCATGCGCTGACCGGCTTCCGCGCGCGAGCGGGGAACGGCCAGGCCCCCGGCGGGCGGCTGATCGACGGTGAGGTCCTGCGCGGCGATCTCGTTGCGCTGGCCGAGGACCTGAGCGAGGATGCGTGCATTCCGGCCGACAGTTGGCCGGACCGGCTGCACTCGGTCAGCGAACTGTCCCAGCGCTTCGACGTCAGCAGCAAGACGGTTTTCCGCTGGCATCGGCGTGGGCTGGTCGGTTGGCGGTTCCGCTCCCGCGATCACCGGGCGCGCCTGGCGTTCCCAGAGCGCTGCGTGCGGCGATTCGTGGCCGAGAACGTGGACCTGGTCAACCGGGGCAGCAGCTTCTCGCAGCTCACGAAGGCGGAACGGGCGCGGATCATCACGGCGGCGCGCGGGCTGGCCAAGAACGGCGAGCCGACGGTCAACGCGGTGGCCAGGGTGATCGCCGCCGAGACCGGCCGGGCCGTCGAGACGATTCGCCTCATTCTCAAGCGCTACGACGAAGCCCATCCCAAAGATGGGGTCTTCAACCGTTCGAGGCTGGAGGTTCCGGCGGACGATCGCCGGCTGGCGGTCTGGGAGGCGTACGTAGACGGGGCGAGCATAGAGGCTTTGGCCGATCGGTTCGGGCGTTCGGTCCGTTGGGTTTACCGCGCAGTCACCCAGATGCGGGCGCGCGACTTCAAGGCGCGCAAGATCGAATACGTTCCAAGTGACGAGTTCGGGGAGCCGAACGCGGAGCAGGACATCCTCGGCGACCCGACCTTGGATGCGCCCAGCGGAGACGCGACGCCGAGGCGCCGCGTTCCGGCCGATCTGCCGCCTTATCTCCAGGAGCTGTTCCGTATTCCGCTATTGACGCCGGAGGGTGAGCGAGCGCTGTTCCGCAAGCTGAACTATCTGAAGCACCAAGCGGCAGCACTGGCGGGGGCGCTGGACCCGGAGACGGCAAAGGCCAGGGAGCTGGACGCCCTCGAGGCTCTGTTGACCGAGGCCGAGCGGGTCAAGAAGCGGATCACGCAAGCCAACCTGCGGCTGGTGGTGAGCATCGCCAAGCGGCACGTGAAGATGGGGAACGACTTCTTCGAGCTGGTCAGCGACGGCAATGTCTCGCTGATGCGGGCGGTGGACAAGTTCGACTACTCTCGGGGCTTCAAGTTCAGCACGTACGCCTCGTGGGCCCTGATGAAGAACTACGCCCGGACGCTGCCCGAGCACAAACGGCGTCGGGAGCGCTTCCAGACCGGGCGCGAGGAGCTGCTGGAGAACGTGGCAGGGCCGGAGTTCGACGAAGCGGAGAACGACTACCTGGCCGCGGTGCGCTCCACGCTCGATCGCATGTTGGATACGCTCGATCACCGGGAGCAGAGCATTCTGCGGCAACGTTTCGGGTTGGAGGACCGCAGCGAGCCGCAGACGCTGGAGCAGATCGGCCGGCGCTTCGGCGTGTCCAAGGAGCGCATCCGCCAGCTCGAGGCCCGCGCGATGGGCAAGCTGCGGAACGACTTTGAGAGCGACGTGGAGCAGTTGCTCGGCGTCTAGGCCGGTTCGTCACACTCCCGCAGCCCGACCTGCGGCCGAACTCGTCAGTCGCCCCGCACCGCTTCGAGCACCTTCGTCGCCGCCACATAGTCCTGTTCCCCGAAGAACACAAACGTTACGTGTTCGATAGTCTCATATTGGTCTAGGAAGTCTGCGGCCGCGCGCAGGGCGATTTTGGTGGCCTGCTCGAAGGGATAGCCATAGACGCCGGTGCTAATGGCCGGGAAGGCCACGGTCTTGAGCCGGTTTTCGACGGCGACTTCCAGGGATCGGCGGTAGCAGGAGGCCAGCAGCTCCGGCTCGCCGTGCTGCCCGTCGCGGTAGACGGGGCCGACGGTGTGGATGATGTGCCTGGCGTGGAGGTTGAAGCCGGGGGTGATTTTGGCGTCGCCGGTGTCGCAGCCGCCGAGTTTGCGACAGGCGGCTTGGAGCTCGGCCGCTCCGGCGGCTCGGTGAATGGCCCCGTCCACGCCGCCCCCGCCGGCGAGCCGCGAGTTGGCGGCGTTGACGATCGCGTCCACCGGCAGACGGGTGATATCGCCCTCCAGGACCTCGATTCTGGCCCAAACACGCAAGGTGGGCATAATTCGCCTCCTAAAACTCAAGTGATTTCGCTGGACTGTGGATGTACAATATATACAGAGGCACGAGCCGCTGGGCAAGACGGAGGTGCCGTTATGTGCATCACACCCGGCCGAGTCCTTGCCGTAAGCGTGCTGCTGACTACGCAGGCAGCATTCGGTCAACTTAGCAGATCACTTGACAGGCCGGGGTCAATCGCTCCCGCACCCTGGATATCGCCTTCGCGCTTGCTGGCCGGCCTGCGGGCGTACCCGTCCGATCAGGTGCGCGCCTTCTTCGTGCTCGCGGAGCACCCTGGCGTGCTGCGGCAATTGGCCGATGAGCCACAGCTCTTTGAGCACCCCGAGGGTGTCAAGGGGGTGATCCCTGCCGAAGTTGCAGCGGCCATTCGAGAATTGCGGACGACGCCGGGGATCGTAATGGTTGCGGCGGCTCACCCGGCGGAGCTCCAAGCCGTGCGGAACGTCTACCTTGACGCCCCGGAAGGCGTGCAGCAACGCTTGCAGCAGTTGCGGGAGAATTACAGACGGTTGACGGTGGCGTCGGCGGCTGTGTGGCAGAGGCGCCTGGCCGACGACCCGGTTTCCCTGGGCCAGTACCGCGAGTTGCTGACGCGCTTCTGTGAGGAGCAACGGCAAGTCAACCCTGGCTTCCCGTGTGTTCAGGTCACCAAACGGGAGTACTACTACGCCTGTGTGCCAGATGAAGCGATCCTGCGGTATGCCAGGGAGAAGGGCCGGGCCAGCCCCTTGCACCGCTTGCTGGAGAAGTGGTGGGCCTACTACGCCCCAGGGCAGATTGACGCGGGGGCGCAGGGAACAGGCTGGCTTTCTGGCGGCCGACCGACGGTGCCAGCGCCACCCCGGGCGGTCGCCGGGGCAGTGCTAGTCGCCGCGTTGCCGGCCGAGCAGCGCGCCTCGATGTGGAAGGAAATTGGCGCAGCGAATGCTGAGGCCATCGGCCTCGTCCCGGTCATCATGCAGCCGTTGGCGGATCAGCCGCCGGAGGCACGCCACGCATATGCCGTCGCTGAGCACGCACGCCTCTGGTCGTTCCGGCCGCGGCCGGACGTTGTGGCGGATCCGCCGGACGACGGTCGAGCCGATGGCGATGTCGAGGTGGTTCCGCAGGTCGGCCCAGGCGAGCAGCGCCCGCTTGTGGAGGGAGGTGGGCCATGGCGGGAGATGACCGAAGTGGGGGTTCGCGCCCGACGTGACCAGGATCAGCGCAGCGGCTGGCGCACGTATCGATCGTGCTATGACCGGAGCGGGTACTACTACGGCGGCGTGCGGCTGCACTACGGCGGTTACGGCGGCTACTGGGATTACAGTTGGCTGGGCTGGCCGTACACGCGTACCGAGT
>JAUWXH010000541.1 GCA_030616465.1 Planctomycetota bacterium
GCGCGTGTGGGTTTGGAGCGCCGCGCCAAGCAGCTAAGCGTGGGCGAGGTGTACGCGGCCTTGAACGCGATCGCGCCCTTTGAGAACGCGGCCGACTGGGACAATGTCGGCCTGCTGGCCGGACGCTCGGGGTGGCCGGCCCGGCGGGCGCTGCTGGCCATCGACCTCACCGACGCGGTCGCCCGCGAAGCCCTTCGCCGCCAGGTTGATACGCTGATCGTCTATCACCCGCCGATCTTCAATGGCATACGCTCGGTGACGCCGGACACGGAAGGTCCGACCGGCCTGTTGCCCGACCTATTGGCGGCGCGCGTGTCGATCCTGGCCCTACACACCGCCCTGGACGTTGCCGTCGGCGGAACGAACGACATCCTGCTGGACCTGTTTGAGCCCGTTTCGCGCCGGCCGTTGGAGCCGGTGGTGCACGAGGGCCGGGAGTACAAGCTGGCGGTGTTCGTGCCGGCGGCGGAAGTGGACCGCCTGCGCCGGGCGTTGTCCGAGCAGGGTGCCGGCGTGATCGGCCGTTATTCGGAATGCAGCTTTGAGCTGGCCGGTCAGGGTACGTTCCGCGGCGACGAGACCGCCCGGCCCGCGGTCGGCCGCAAGCTCGTGCTCGAGCGCGCGGGCGAGATACGGCTGGAAATGGTTGTGCCGCGAGCGTGCCTGGGCGCGGTGGTCCGGGCGTTGTACGCCAGCCATTCATACGAGGAGCCGGCGTTCGACCTGTATCCGCTGGACAGTCTCGCCAGCCGGGCCGCGGTCGGGATGGGCCGCGTCGGGCTGCTCCGCAAGCCGCAGCGCGGCCGTGCCCTGCTACGGCGGCTCGCCGAGCACGTGGACCTGTCGTGCGCCACCTGTGTCGGCGATCTGAACCGTTCGTTCCGCTCGGTGACGACGGCGGCGGGAGCCTTCGGCGTGCGAGCTTTCCGCGATCCCGCAGCGCTGGTGCTGACCGGCGAGCTCAAGCACCACGACGCGCTCGCGCTGCTGCGGCGGGGCGTGACGGCCGTGTGCCTCGGACACTACGCCAGTGAACGCCCCGTGCTGCCGGTGCTCCGCGCGCGATTGGCACGGGAACTGAAGGGACTCGCGGTCGCCATTGCCCGTGCGGATCGCGCCCCGTTCACGCCGGTCGGTAGGTAATTGATGTCGGCTTCATGCTGCCACACACGTTTTCGAGCCGGGAGTGTACCCATGTTCTCACGCCCCATTACGTTCGTCGCCGCAACTGCCACGCTGGCCGCGACGTTGCTGGCCGGCAACGTGTACGCGGATGGCGGTGCTTTCGTGATCGTCAACGGGCGACCCATCACCCGCCAGCAAGTCGAGGACACCTTGATGGAGGCCCACGGGCTGTCGATCACACAGCAGCTCATCGTGCTGGAGCTGGCCAAGCAGGAGACGAAGCGTCGCGGGCTGGAAGTGACCCCGGCCGACATCGACACCGAGTTCCAACGCTCGCTCGACCAGATGCTGCCGGCGACCGACAGCGGAGACGCCGTCAGCAAGGACAACAAGCTCCAGGCGCTGAAGATCGTGCTGGAGGAGAAGAACATCTCGATGACCGAGTTCATGATCGGCATGGAGCGCAACGCCCACCTGCGTAAGGCCGTGCGGCAGGGGCTGCGCATCAACGAGACCACGCTGCGCGAGGAGTTCGCGCGCACCCACGGCGAGAAGGTCGTCGTCCGCCACATCCAAATCTCCCTGTCCGACTCGGGCAGGCTGAACCGGGCCCTCGACCTGCTGAGTCAGGAAAAGGACTTCGCCGAGGTGGCCCGTCAACTGAGCCAGAACCCCGAGACGGCCGCGCGCGGCGGGGAGATGGCCCCGTTCACCTTCGACGACAAGGAGATCCCGCCG
>JAUWXH010000227.1 GCA_030616465.1 Planctomycetota bacterium
CGGCGTTGTCTATCTCCGGGCGGCCGCTCCGCTACGGCACGGGCCGCTATGTCTAAAAGTCGTCACACGCAAGGTAGGCGTCGATCACCGCGCGCTCGCCTTCCTTGCCCTTGCCGGCTATGCCGTGCTCCATCCCGACCACACCCTGGAAGCCCTTGGCGTGGATGTGGCGAAAGACGTTGCGGTAGTTTATTTCGCCGGTGGTCGGCTCCTTGCGGCCGGGGTTGTCGCCGACCTGGAAGTAGGCGATCTCGCTCCAGGCTGCGTCGATATTGGGAATCAGGTTGCCCTCGCTGATCTGCTGGTGATACAGGTCGTCCAGGATCTTGCAGGACGGGCTGTTCACCGCCCGGCATATCTCGAACGCCTGGGCCATCTTGGTCAAGAACAGGTTGGGATGATCGCGGAAGTTGAGCGGCTCCAGGACCATGACCAGTCCGTGCGGCTCAAAGACCTCGGCCCCGCGCCGCAGCGCTTCCACGACATTCGCCGTCTGGTAACCCACGTCGAGCCGTGGCTGGACCGTGCCGGGCACGACCGTCATCCACTTGGCGCGCACGCGCTTGGCGACCTCGACCGACTCACGACAATCGCTCACGAAGCGATCGAGGTGCTCTTTCTTGCCGGTCGTGAGCGTGGGATCCTTCCAGCCGATCGTGTTTGCGACAAACACCCCCATGGTCATGCCCAGCTCGTCCATCGCCTTGCCGATGCGCTCCTGGTCCGGCACGGAGCGACCTTTCATGCCATTGTCTTCGAGCGCAGTGAAACCCTCGTCGGCCATGAACTTGAGCTGATCGATCAGATCCTCCCCGGCCTGGTTTCTGAACATGTCGAAATGGGGGGCGTATTTCAGCTTGAACTTGGACTTTAGGGATACCTCACACGTTTCTCCGAGTTGGGCGCGGGCGGTCGCGGTGAGTTTGGACGCAGCCGCCACGCCGGCAAGGCCCGTCGCCAAGAATGTCCGTCGGTTCATGCCCTCAACCTCCCTCTGGTTTGAGACGATCAACGTGGGCGCCAATCCACAGGCGGCATCGTAAACCTGGCGTGGCCGACGTTCAACATGCGTCCAGGAACCCTTCAGACGGTCGGCCCTTCGGCCGGTTCGTCGAGCAGTTCGCCTGCGTGTGCGTCGTCCAGCCAGCCGGTCTCGCTGAGCAGGTCTCCCAATGTGAAGCGGCCCCGGATGAGATGTGCGTAGCGCACGGCGGCGCGCGCGCTTGAGCGGCGGATCGGCTCGTTCAAATCGGCGAAACGTCGCGGCGCGCCCGCTCGGCGTAAGGCCTCTTCGATTTCCGCGGCGGGTCGCACGGCGTCGTGCAGGAAGGCGTCAAACGCACCGCCACGGTGGTGCTCGACGAAGGCTCGCCGAGCGTCGCGCGCCGCACGCCAGCGCGTCAGCTTCCGCTGGAAATCCTGCCAGATCTCGCTGATCAGGGTTCCGCGCGTGTCGTAGCGCCGGCAGGCATTCTCGATCGTCTTGCGATAGACGGCGTCGTCCTGATCGTCCGTCAGGCGATCGAGATCGAGCTCATTCCAGGCCCGTTCGTACGCGCGGGCGGCCACCAGCGTACCGATGCCGACCTGCCCACCATGCAACGCGGGTTCGCGGCCATCGTGAGCAGCGGTGAGATCGAGAAAATGGCTGACTGCATGCTCCCACCCGGAAAGCGGGGCGGTCTGATTCACCAGCGACATCGCCATCCCCGCCAACAGCACCGCCTCGGTCACCGCCCGGAGCGCGTTCCGCTCACCAGCGGCGACGCCCTCGGCCTGCGCGATCATCTCCCGTTCGGCGTTTTCGAGCAGCCGGCCTGGCACGTGGCTGAACGTGTCGTCCATGCCGAACTGCGACGCAAGGTACCAGTCGCCGTACGACACGCCGCGCGCCAGCACGTCGGCGAAGCCCGCCTGTGTCATGATCCGCGGGGCGTCGGCGAGCGTGGCCAGATCACAGATAAGCACCTCGGGCGGCGATGCCGGCAGCGTCCGCTTGACGCCCTCGATCGTCAGCGCGGCCAAGGCGGACGTATACGCCGTCACGCTCGCGGCCGTGGGGAAGCTGATGAATGGCAGCTTTCGCCTTGTCTTTTGGACGAGCAAGTGCCGCGCGTACTTGACCGTGTCGGTGATGCTGCCCGAGCCGACCGAGACCACCGCCGAGAAACCGTCCAATTCATCCGCCAGCCGCCGGGCAGCTTCCATATCCGCATAAAACGCTGCGTCCGGTTCATCAGGCAACCGCCGGACCGTCAGCCGCACTGCCCCGGCGAGCGTCGCTTCGATCAGCGGTTTGAGATCGTCGCCACCGCGCCGCATCGGCGTAGGGTCAACAACCATCGTCACCCGTCCACCGCCCGCGCGCGAGCGCACCGCCTCCGCAAGCGTGTCGATCGCGTCATCGGCCATCACCAGTTCGTCGATCTGAACGGGGTGAATCGTCTCGCGCTCCGCCGCCCACGCGAACGCGCGTTCGTTGATCCCGGCGATGTCGGCCGGGTCGATATGGTCGCGGCGATTGTAGCTGGTCCGCTCTGCCATGCCGTTTGCCTATGGTAGCGGGTCAGCCGCTTCCGCGCGAGAGGTGCGTCGCGCGGCCCGTCCGCCGGCCGCTGATCCTCGCACCAGCCGGGTAGCGTCAGTGCGTCTGCACGTCCGATATCGGGGGCTATGGATCGCAGGTTCCGCTTGAGACCGACCAGCCTGCCCGCTATGGTGGAGAGTAAGAGGGGGGTGCTTCCAGGCACTCTGCGAGCCCGTTGGAGAGGAGAAGATCATGGGCCGTTTCAGCGTATCCACCACGATGATTGTCGGCGTCGTCGCGATTCTGTTGTGCTCAACCGCCGCCGCGCAGGACGAGCCGATTTGGAGAGGCGACCAGCTCATATACCCGGAGGGGGCGAAGATTCCGCGCGGGCTGACCGAGGTTGAGCAGGCGTATCTCGAGCGCTACCCGCCGCCGTTCCCCCTGCGTTCGACCCCGCCGCCGACCGGGCCGATCCACTGCGTGGCCGAGTACGAGCCGATGGAGGCCTTGTTGATCGCCTGGGAGGGCTGGTCGACGATTCTGAACCAGATCGGGGCAAACGTGACCACCACGGGCGACGCCGACCTGTATGTCGTCGTGGACAACTCCTACGAGCAGACCACCGCCTATAACAGCCTGGCCGGGGCGGGGACGGACATGGACCGGGTCCATTTCGTCATCCGCACGACCGACACCGTTTGGATTCGCGACTACGGGCCACGCTACATCTACGAGGGCCAGTGCCGGGCGATCATCGACCACGAATACAACCGGCCGCGCCCGAACGACAATGCCTTTAATTCCCATTTCAGCACCTACAAGAACCACGCGTATTACGAGATCCCGCTGGTGCACGGCGGCGGGAACTACCATCTCGACGCGCGCGACAACTCCTATACCTCGCGGCTGATCTGTGAGGAGAACCCCGGCCTGAGCGAGCAGGAGATCCACGACCTGTGGCAGGCTTATCAGAATGTGGACACCACCTTCTTTGACAAGTTTCCACAGTACGTTGATTGGACCGGGCACATCGACATGTGGACGCAAGTCTGCGGCGATTATGACGTGATCATCAGCGACTGGCCGTATGATTCGGGCTCGACCCAGGATCAGATCTGCGACGACGCAGCCGTCTGGTTCGCCTCCGTGGGCTACACCGTCTACCGGATACCCGCGCGCCTGGTCGGCGGCACGCACTATACCTACACGAACATGGTGCTCTGCAACGACCTGGTCCTGCTGCCCTACTACACCAACTCCCAGGTCCAGCCGCACAACACCGAGGCTTTGGCCGTTTGCCAAGCCGCCATGCCCGACAAGACCATCGTCCAGGTCAACTGTGAGTCGATCATCCCTTCGGCCGGCGCGCTGCATTGCATTGTCATGCACGTGCCCGAGCCGCCGGGCGGCGTGAACCCCACCGTTTACCTCAAGAACCTCCGCGGCGGCGAGGTGCTCGAGCCGGACGAACAGGTCGAGATCCAGTGGATTTCCGATGACGACGAAGCGGTGCAGGACGTGGACATCCTGCTCTCGACCGACAGCGGGGCTACCGTCGACATCACCCACGTCGAAGGAACGGCCGATGATGGCTCATACATCTGGACCGTGCCCGACATCTACACTACCCACGCCCGCCTGCGACTCGTCGTGCACGATGCCGACGACAACACCGGCTCCGACGAGAGCGATGCCGATTTCACCATCAACGGCACGCCGCCGGAGTGCCCGGGTGACGTGGACGGCGACGGCGATACCGACCACGCCGATCTGGGTCTGCTGCTGGCCGACTGGGGTTGCAGCGGCGGCGACTGCGTCGGCGACCTCAACGGCGACGGGACTACCGGGCACGCCGACCTCGGCATCCTTCTGGCCGACTGGAACTGCGGCGTCGATCCGTAGCGCCCGGTTTCCGTGCCGGACATCCTGATGTAGCGTCGGGTCTCCGTGCCCGACGTTTGCATGTAGCGGCCGGCGGCCCCGCCGGCCGTCTTGAATCGCCAGCCTCGCAGCGCGCCCCGGCGCGTCATTCTGAGGGAGCGCAGCAGGGTGCCCCATCGCTTCAGCGGTGGGGGACTGATTCGAACACCAGGGGGCATCGGCGCGGGTTGCGGCGTGTGGCATGCTCAAGCCGAAGGCGCGGGCATGATGTTCGTTCCGCAACGGCCATGGCCGCGCTACGCTCGGACATGCCACACACCGACCGCTG
>JAUWXH010000337.1 GCA_030616465.1 Planctomycetota bacterium
AGCGAGGAGGTCCTGGACCGAATCTTTGCCCAGTTTTGCATTGGGAAGTAAGTATGGGTAACGAGTGTATGCTGGGGGCTTGCCGGGGCCTTCGCTGGGGGCGAGTGCTGGGTGGGACGGGGTGATGAGTTCTACACCGGCGGGCGGCCGATGCATAACCTTTTGACTTTGAGAGGGTTACGTTGGCATGCGCGACCGGCCGGTCGGCGTGAATTCTTCAAAGCGGCTAACGGTCGGACGGGAAAAGGACGATAATAAGGGAGAGCGCGAGAAAAATCCGCTAGTCAGGGTTGACTCAGCGGTGAAACAGGTGTATTAATCTAGGTGGGATTATACAATATCGGACCTGCCGTGCGAGGTCCACCGAGAAACCGGCTTCTTTCCCCTCCGGAGAGCACCGGGACGCCTTACGGCCCCTGGTGCCCTCTTTTTTTTGCCCGCGACGCCCAGCCCCTCCAGTGACGCTTCGAGCCGACGCTATCGGCCAAGGCGTAGGGGAACGCTGCTATGGGCGTGCGGTACCAATCGGGCCGCTGTCGGCCGGCACCAGCGCCAACTCTTCACGGAACTCGTCCACCGCGGCGACGACCACCTTTAGTTGCTGGCCGAGTCTCACGACCCGGCGACTGCCGCGCCCCACAAACAAGCCGTTCATCTTGTCATAGCGCCAGACGTCCGGGCCGAAGTCGCCCACGCGCAGCAGGCCCTCGGCCAGGTAGGGACGCACCTGGACGAAGACCCCGAACGACGTCACGCCGGTGATGATCCCCGTGAGCGTTTCCCCTAGTTTGGATCTCATCAGTTCGAGCAGCAGGAGCTTCTTGGCGTCGCGTTCGGCCCGCTCGGCCCGCCGCTCGGTGGAGCTCGTGTGGCGACCAAGCTCGGCCAGATCGAACTGCGACTCGACGTCGGCCGCGTGTCGCCGGCGTGAGCGCGCGGGGCCGCGGCGGAGGTAGGCGTCGAGCAGGCGGTGGTTAACGAGGTCGGGATAGCGGCGAATGGGGGAGGTGAAATGGCAATAGTCGTCGCTGGCCAGCGCGAAGTGGCCCTGATGGTTGGGGCTGTAGGCGGCCTGGGGCAGCGCGCGTAGGAGCAGATAGTTGACGACCGTCTCCTCCGGTTTGCCGCGCACCCGGTCGAGCAACATCCCGATGCCTTCGCGGTCGAGGCCGCGCGGCAGGCGGCAGCCGATGCCGGCGAGCAGTTGCGCAGATCGACGAGCCTCACGCGGCTCCGGCTCGGGGTGGATACGCCGCAGGTGCGGAATGCCCTCACCGGCCAGCAGCCGGCAGACCGCCTCATTGGCCGCCACCATGAACATTTCGATGATTGTGTGTGAGAAGCTGGTATCGGCCGGGCCGGCATCCACCACGCGCCCCTGCTGGTCCAGCCGGATTTCGACTTCCGGCAGCGTCAGGGCGATCATGCCGTCGGCCAGCCGGGCGGCGCGAATCCGCCGGGCGAGTTTCTCGGCGTGCTGGAGCAGGGCCACTGCTTCGCGATCGAGGCCGGCTCCCTGCCCGGCCAAGGCGGCGGTGACCTGCTCGTAGGTCAGGCGCGTGTGTGAGCAAATCACGCTGTTGGCAAAGCGCGTGTCGGTGACGCGGGCTTTGCGATCGTAGGTCAGGAACGCGCTCTTGGTGAGCCGCGGCTCGCCCGGCTGAAGGCTGCACACGCCGTTGGACAGCACTTCCGGCAGCATGGGGACGACGAAGCCGGGGAAGTAGGCGCTGTTGCCGCGCACCCGGGCTTCACGATCGAGCGGGCCGTCGGGTTTGACGAAATACGCGACGTCGGCGATGTGCACGCCCAGTCGGGTCTTGCCGCCGGCGAGCGGCTCGATCGAGATCGCGTCGTCGAAATCGCGGGCATCGGCCGGGTCGATCGTGATGGTCAGCAGACCGCGCAGGTCTTCACGGCCGTCGAAGGCCTTTGAGTCGAGGTGTCCGGCCGCGCGCTGCGCCGCCCGGCGGACCTCCGGCGGGAACCGATCGGGGATTCCGTGGCGTCGGATCACCGCCAGGATCTTTGTATGGGTGTCGCTGTGCGGCCCGAGCTTCTCGACGATGACGCCTTGCGGCGACCGTGCCGACAGGGTGTGCTCCAACGGCTCGACGACGACGAGGTCACCCGGGCGGGCCGACTTGGCCGTCGGGTCTTCGATCCGCACAAGCGGTGTTGACCTGGCTCCCTGCAGGCGAACGACCCAGTCCCGGCCGAGCTGCTCCAGCACGCCCACCCAGCGCAGCGGGGCGCGCTCGATGATGCGGGTGACCTCGGCGCGGGGGCCGATCCGCTGGCGGCCCGGAGGCAGTAACCTGGCGGCAACGGTATCGCCCTCGCGGGCCCCGTGCGTCCTGCCGCGTGGCACGTACGCATCCGGTTTCCCGGGACACTCGATGAAGCCGAATTGCCGCGGATGGGCTCGAAAGACGCCCACCAGCTTGCCCGCGCGTTCGGGCAACACCAGCGTGCGGCCCGGCCCGAGGGCCAGGGCGCCGTCGCGAAGCATCTCGCGGACCAGGTCGCGGAACTCGCGGTAGGCGTCGGTGGGGATGCCGAGCTCACGGGCCAGGCCCCGGGCCTTCAGTGGTCGATCGGGACGGCCGGCGATATACTGAACGATTGTCTGACGCCACTTGCGGGCCGGCGGGCAGTATGGGTCGCGCGGCATAGTATCGCTTCGCAGGCGAACCTGCGCTCAGAGTGCCGGGAACGTGGGTGCCCGGGGTGGTTACCTCGTGATCCGCGAGGCCGGATGATAAGCGCGACCGGCGGAAGCTTCCACCGCTCGGAGCGAGGCGCGTCGGCGGTCGGGCCGGGCTCTGGAGTCACCTGAACGCACTCTCTCCGTTGCTGGCCGGCGCGGTTGGCTGCTAGCGGCCGAGGTGGCGGGTCTTGGGCGTAGGGAAACTCGTCTCGGAGGAGTCGAACGATGCCCGATAGCAGGACTCTCAGAAGCGCACCACAATTGTCCGTGTTTCTGGTGAATAAGCCGGGGGTGCTGGCGCAGATTTGCCAGCGGCTGGCGGACGACAAGATCCACATCTTCGGGATGAGCATGATGGATGCTACCGAGCACGGCGTGTTGCGGCTGGTGGTTGACGACACGCGGCGGGCGCGCGAATCGCTCTCGGTCATCGACGTGCCGACCTCGGAAACCGACGTCCTATTGACCCCGCTGGCGAATCGGCCCGGCGCGCTGGCAGACGTGGTCGAGCGGCTGGCCGGGGCGCACATCAACGTGCACTACGCCTACCTCACGACCGCCGAGCGGGGCGGCAAAACGCGGGGCGTTTTCAAGGTCTCCAACCTGGATCGGGCGGTGCAGGTATTGTCGGAGCGCGCGCCGCGACGCAGGCAGAGCACCAAGCCGGCGCGCTCCGACGATCGCGTGCGGCGGAAATAGGCTTGGACGCACGCCAGGACAACGCGGGGCAGGTGAGCGCGTGGCCGGCGCGATCACGGGGCAACCCAAAGGCACGAACCCGGCTCTGGGCCGCCGTGATCCTGGTGGGCGGTGTCGCTGTGCTCGCTTTGTCCGCGTGGCTGAAACCCGACCCCCGCGGGTTTGGGACGCATCAGCAACTCCGCACGGGCCCGTGCCGAGT
>JAUWXH010000293.1 GCA_030616465.1 Planctomycetota bacterium
GGTGAGGGACTGGCTCATATCCGGCGCCAGGGTGCCGAGAGGATCATTCTCATAGAGGACCGCGACGCCGTTGGTCCCGTCGTGACCCTGGAGGTAGAGATCCAGGTCGCCGTCGTTGTCGTAATCGCCCCAGGCAACGGACGAGCCGCCCACGCCGGTAAGCACCTGTGATGCGTCCCAGACGAAGTAGCCGCTGTTGACGTTCTCGTTTTCGTAGACGCGCGCGATCCGGCCGCTGTCGGACATCCCCGCCATGACCAGATCCAAATCACCGTCGCCGTCGTAGTCGCCCAGATCGAGGCTGTCGCTGCCGGTGCTCTGAATGCCGACCAGGTCCTGGCTATGGACGAGGTACGGGTTCCCGTGGCAGAAGGCGCAGTTCTGATCGTTCATCCAGACCTGCGTAATGCGCCCCTCGGTGCTCTCGCCGCAGTAGACCAGGTCGAGATCATCGTCGCCGTCCAGGTCACCCCACTTCGCATCGCTCTCGGCGACACCCTTCGCTGGCTGCATGTTCCCGTCATCCCACCATGGCCAGGGAATGAACGTCCGCGGGGCTCGGTAGCGGTAGTAGTAGATCTCGCCCTGGTGGTACCCCGAGTTGACGACGACGTGCATGTTGCCATAGCGATGCGCGGCGATGTCCGCTCGGCACGCTCCGGCACTTCCGGTGAGCATGTCGATAGGCGTCTCCCCGGTCGTGGACGTTGTGACGTAGAGCCGGTGGACCGAATCGCGCGTGTCGATGTAGACGCTGGCGCCATAACGCTTCCACGCCTTGCTGGCGTCCACCTCGACCAGGTCGGCTCCGGAGCCCAGCCAAGTGGGCGCTCCTGGGAACGTCGCACCCCAATTGCCACTCTTCTTCTGCCCGGGACCGCCCGCATCGTCCGGACAGTCCACATAAACGTCCCACTCGTAAGCCGCGATCGGTGCCCAAGAAAACGCCGTGTTCCACAAGGTGAGCTGCGGCGTGTGCCACGTGACGCCCAGGTTGATGCTGCGGCTGTATTGAACAGACTCCGGGTCCACCCACGTGACATAGACGTTCTCACCGTAGGCTGCGACGCGGGGATTCATCTCCTCGATGGAATCGCCGTCATACGTAAGGTGGATCAGCGGGTCCCAGGTCACGCCGTTGTCATGGCTCGCGCGGACCACGATGTCCGGCTGGTACTGCGGCCCCTGATTCGCAACCCACACGACATAGACGTGGTCGCCGTACGCCGTCACATCGGCAGCATAACCAAGCGTGCCCTCGTTAGAGTCGGACAGCTCGACAGCGGCGTCCCACCCGCCCGGCGCACCAAAGCCATTGTTTCGCAGGTACATGATCCGGCTTTGCTCGGCCTTCCAAACGATGTGTACGGTATTTCCCTGGCTCGCGATGTGCGGCCCGGTGCCGGAGCCGCCGCCGGCCAGGTACTGGATCGCGCCCCAGTTGTCGCCCCCATTAGGGCTGCGCCGATAAATCACGCCGATTGCGTCCTGGCGCTGCCACACAACGTGGACGTATTCCGGCCCCACCGCGTATCCTGGCGGCCCCGCGATAACCGCCACGCGCGGCCGAAAGTACTCCGACTGCCCGTCCGAAATCTCGACCGGCCCCTCCCACCATCCGTCGGCCGATGCCGACAACGGTGAGACAAACACGCCCAGGGCAACAGCCGCGACGACCGGCGCCAGCAGCGCGACCGACCAGCGGACGTGCCCCCGCTGCGGCGAACCCGAAATCCGGCCCGCAAACGGTGATCGATGATGCTGTCCAGGATACATGTTGCACCTCCCTGATTCAGTGCGTTTTGCAGAATCCGCCTTGTCTTCTTGCCGCCGCAAGCCGGTTCGCCGCCCTGGGATCACTCAGCCCTCGGCTCTCACCGGCCTCACCAGCGGTCCGGGCCACGCGACCCGTCGGGGTCTCATACGCTGGGGCGGCCGTCAGACAACGCGCTTTTTCGGGATTCTTATGGTTGCGAGGTGGGGTTGGCATCGGAGAAGAGCGTGTCCAGGCGCCACTGGGCCAGCTCGTACTCGTTCATGGGAGTCAACGGGTAGGTATCCAGATCAAACTCGACGCCGGTAGCAACGCACTGCTCGAAGCGTTCGCGGGCCAGACCGAGTTGCCCACGCAGAAGGTGCACCTCACCAGCGTAGTAGTAAGCTTCGCAGATGTGCTCGCGGTTTTCGCGCGCGACGGCGTCGGCAACCAGCGCATCCGGGGCAAGCTGACCCGCCAGACAACGGAATACCTGTCGCAGCCACGAAGGGTCCTCGACATCACGCAGTGCGTTACGCAGAACCTCATCCGCCTCATCCTCACGGCCCAACTCGCGGAGAATGAGATACCGCCGAGCGTCACCGTAAAACGGCCGGCCCAGGCCGATGCGCACTCGCCGATAGTCTTGCAGCGCCTCTTCAGCCCGCCCAATCATCCAGAGCGGCGCGGCACGCTGATAGAACGTCCACGGCTCGGCCGTTCTCTCCCTCCCGCCCTCCAGCAGTATTCCGTAATCGGCAATGGCCTTCGCGTACTCCTTGAGCCGCCGATGGGCATGTCCGCGAAAGCGATAGGCGTCCAGCCGGGTCGGGTCGATGATCGTCACGCGCGTGGATTCTTCGATCGCCTCGCGGAAACGGCCCTGTCGGGCGAGTATCTCCCCCCTCAGGAAAATCCAGTCGCTCGGGTCCTCCCCCGATTCGATGAGCTGATCGGCACCGCGCAGAGCCCCGTCCAAATCACCCGTCTTCAGGCAGAGCCAGGTCCGCCGACAACGCGCCGGCACATGCGCCGGATCCCGCCGCAAACTCTCGTTTGCACATTCCAGCGCCCGTTGCGGATCGAGCGTGGCGAAGGAGCGCACGTACCAGGCCTCAGCCGTATCCGGCGCTTCGCGCTGGGCCCGGGCTTGCAGTTCCTCCGCGCGCTGAAGGTCTCCCGTCGCGCGGTAGATCTCCGCCAGCAACGCCCGGCAGGCCCAGCGCGACGGCACGTGCCGCAACTGCTCTTCCAAGTAGACGATGGCCGACTCGCGCGTATCTTCGTTGCGATAGTTCGCCTGGGACCACACGAGCCCTACCTCCGGCAAGTGCGGGTAGCGCTCGAGCAGCGTCTTCGCGTCCCCGAGCACCACGGCGCCCCGTTCGAGCAACTGCTGACAGTCCCGGGCCTTCCGCCGGGCGTAGGCCCATTCCCGTCGGCTACGCCAGGTTTCAAACAGCACACCGAGCAAACCCACGACGACGATCGCCACAACGATCCCGACGCTCCAACGGTGCTTGCGCAGCTTCTTGCGAAGCACGTACAGTCCGCTCGGCCGCCGGGCGAGAATCGGATCGCCGCTGAGATAGCGGCGCAGGTCGTCGGCCAACTCGGTCGCGGACTGGTAACGGCGGTCCTTCTCCTTCTCCAGCGTCTTCAGGATGATCGTCTCGAGTTCCCCGTCCACGCGGTCCGACACTGAGGACGGCCGCCTGGGCGGCGCCTCCAGAATGCGTTGCATCACCTCCGACGGACGGCCGCCAGGATCAAACGGCAACGAGCCGGTAAGTGCCTCAAAGAGCATCACCCCCAGCGCGTAAACGTCGGTGCGCTCGTCAATCCGATCCGTCGCACCCGCCGCCTGCTCCGGGGATAGATAGAACAGCGTGCCCAGAACCTGCCCAGGTTGAGAAATGGACGCGGTCAGCGTCTCGTCCGGCCCGGGCTGGTCCGTCGCCTTGGCCAAACCGAAGTCCAGAATGTGCGGCACACCCTCCTCGTCGATCAGCACGTTACCGGGCTTGAGATCACGGTGGATAACGCCGTGGCTGTGCGCGTATTCGACGGCGTCGCACACGCGCACGAACAGCTTGCCGAGTATCGTCCGCACGTCGGGCCGTTCCACGGCCAGGTACTGGTCCAACCGAACACCCGGAACGTAATCCATCGCGTAGTACTGCTGCCCCGCGACGTGCCCGCTTTCGAGCACACGGACGATGTGCGGGTGCTGAAGCCGGGCCGCCAGCTCGACCTCACGCTCGAACCGCCGCCGCGCCGTCGGCGACGCAAACGGACCGCCCAGCATCACCTTCAGAGCGACGACCCGTTTGGTGGTTACCTGAA
>JAUWXH010000455.1 GCA_030616465.1 Planctomycetota bacterium
CCGCGGCCTGTTTCAGCAGGCGATGATTGACCGCCCGGCCCAGCGCCGCCTCGTCGATCTGCTCGGTGGCGACCTGCTCGCCGGACTCGTTGTACACCGGTATGCTCAGCATAATCCAACTGCTGCTATGCGCGTGTCTTGGATTTCCGCACAATGACGAATCCGTTCTTCGGACCCGGAAGGCCGCCCTCGATCAACAACATATGATGCTCGGGATCGACGCCGAGCAAAGCCTGGCAGCGGGCCGTACAACGCTCATGGCCGGTATGACCGGCCATGGGCTTTCCCTTCTTGATTCCGCCGGAGGTGCCCAGGTTGGAAGCGTAGCCACCGATGCTTCCCGGCGCGCGGTGCTTTCGCTCGACGCCGTGCGTCCTGGACTGACCGCCGTACCCGTGACGTTTCATGCTGCCCTGAAAACCCTTACCCCGACTGGTGCCGACAACATCCACGTACTTTACGTCGTTCTCGCTGAAGATCTCGACCGTGATCATGTCGCCCACCGTCTTGTCGGTCGGCTCCGACAAACGAACCTCGCGAACGAAACGTTTGGGAGCGGTCTTAGCCTTGCGGGCATGGCCGATCTCGGGCAGGGTGGCGCGGTGCGGCTTGGCGTCCTCAAACCCGAGCTGCACGCTGCTGTATCCGTCGGGACCGTCCGCCCGCTTGACCTGCAGGATAATGCACGGCCCCGCCTGCACGATCGTCACCGGGACGCGTTCGCCCGACGGATCGAACACCTGCGTCATGCCGATCTTTTTACCCAAGATGGCCGGGACCATAGTTCGGCACTCCCACGGCTCGGTAAGCTCCGGATACGAGCCGACTGTTCCCCTGTTTACGGCTTGGCCTCTAAACGCCGGCTAAGCCTTTATCTTGACGAAAACACCCGCGGGAACCACAAGGCGATTAAGCGCTTCGACCGTCCGCGCCGTCGGCTCCATAATGTCAATCAGCCGCTTGTGCGTGCGCATCTCAAACTGCTCGCGGGACTTCTTGTCAATATGAGGCGAACGCAGGACGGTGAAGCGTTCGATACGCGTCGGCAACGGGATGGGCCCGCGCACCCTGGCACTGGTGCGCTTGGCCTGATCCACAATTTCCTGCGCGGAGGCGTCCAGGGCTCGATGGTCGTACGCCTCCATCCGGATTCGAATTCGCTCGCCAGCCACGGACCTATACACCCGTCTGTATGTACACACCTCTACTGTTCTCGGCACCAAGCGCCGAGACCCGCTAGCTTAGCCGACTGCATTTATCCGTCAACCCCGCTGAAACCGAAAAGCGAGCCAAATGTCCACCGACCCCGGCGCCGTCCCGGCGGCCAGCAGCAGACCGCGGCCTTGCTCCCTCTTGACTACTCGACCATCTGACGATTCAAAAGCTCGGCCCGTCCACGTCACACGCCGAACGCGGTATGGCGGGGTGCTCGCGCCCAAGCCGCGCGGCTCCCCTCCGTCGCACCGCGCCAGCCCTAGGAACCGGCGGAGATCACATAGACGTAGGTAAGCTCGCGCGGGTCCGCCCAGGGTTCGACCTCCAGATCGTAGAACAGCGGGGCCTCGGGCAACCGACGTGAACCCTTTATGTACCCGACACTAAGCGCCGCCGGCAAATCCCCCGAGCGCGGGACTAGCACCACGATATGCCTGCTCTTGAAGTAGTCCCCCTTTGCTTGGTGAATCCGCATTCGGCCGGACCCGAGCCCGTACAGCACGGGTTCCTCGTTTGCGGTTTGCCACTGTCCGTCCGGCAACACCTTGGCCACGCGCACGGCCTGGGGCCCGAAGTCCCGGTCGGTGGTGAGCTGCACCCAACTGCGATAGGGGTCTACCGTACTCACCTTGCCAATCAGCCACTGACGGGCCAGCAACTCGCGGCCCGTAGCCTGGGGGTCCCGTTTCTCGGGAGGCACGCCGGCCGCCACCCATTGCCCCACCCGGATCCGCCCTTCGCCGAGGCTGCCTTTGTTGATCGTGAGCGTCTGACGCTGAGGCGAGGCATCAAACCCGATCACCGCCGCGATGACGATCTGCGCGCGACCCGCTCCCAGCTCCTGACGGATCCCGGTCACCTCCGCAATTTGCCGATCCAGATCCGCCAGCAGCACCGCCTGCTGGCCGAGCTGCCGCCGAAGCTGCCCGATCTGCTCGGTCAGCTCCCGCGCCTGGCCGGGCGAGAGCCACTCGCTGCCGGCATCCCGCACCGAACGCTCGGCCGCGCGCGTTGCCGACGGGGCCGACCACTGGAGCCAGCCCAGCGGCTGCAGGAGCCCGCCGGGCCACCGCGTCCAGGCCGTCGGCAGCAGCGCCAGCACGGCGGCGATCCCCATCAGCAAGGCGAATACTCTCGGCTTCGTTAGACGCCGCAGGCGCAGTCTCATACTCGGCCGTCCGGCTGCCGGGAATGTTGATCGGCCGGCGGGTCCGGTCGGGCCGGGAGAGGTTCCCAACCCCCGGGCCCCGGGCAGACCCCCGCTAGAATTCGTCCTCGTCCGACTCGAAGGTCGCGTGCCACAGATCGAGGTGATCGAGGCACTCGCTGGTACCGCTGGCGACACACGAGATCGGATCGTCCACGAGCCTGACGTCCAACCCGGTGGCCTTGACCAGCATCTGGTCCATCCCGCGCAGCAACGCCCCGCCGCCACACAGATGAATGCCGTTATCGACC
>JAUWXH010000511.1 GCA_030616465.1 Planctomycetota bacterium
CGCAGCCCGGGGAGAGCAAGACGGTATCGCCGGGGCGCGCCCGCTGCCGACACGCCGCGACGGCCGCCGAAAGGTCGTCGCAGACCGCGGCCTCTCCGCCCGCCGCCCGGACCGCCCGTTCCAGCGTCGGCCCCGTTTGCCCGAGGCAGGCCGCGAATCTGCTCCGCTCGGCGGCCACGCGTGCGGCAGGCGACAGGTCGATCCCCTTGTCATACCCACCCAGGATCACCAGCAGCGGGCTTTCGATCGCGTTCATGGCCGTGATCGCCGCCTCAGGCGTGGTGGACTTCGAGTCGTTGTAATACGTCACACCGTCTCGGACGAGCACGCGTTGCAGCCGGTGTGGCAAACCGGGAAACGTAGCCAGCGCGGCGATCGCCTTTTCCGCCGGCACACCCACCGCGTTCGCCACGGTCAGCGCGGCCGCCGCGTTTTGCCGGTTATGTCGGCCCGGCACGGCCAGGTCCACGTCCGGCCAGCGCAGCCGACGATCGGCGCGGTCGTTCGGCGAGGCACAGTCCATCGTCGCGATGGGCGTATCGTCGTCGAGCCCGTAGCGCCACACGCCGGCCAGGTCGCCGACCGCCAGGCCAAAGTGGCGTTTCAACTCGTCGGCATCTTCAATGACAAGCACGTCGCGCCCGCGGTCCTGAAAGCGGACGATGTTGAGCTTGGCGGCTAGGTACGCGGCGAATGTGGCGTGCCGATCGAGATGGTTCGGCGTGATGTTCGTGATGACGGCCACGTGGGGGCTCCAGCGCACCGCCGGCGTGTGCTGAAGCTGAAAACTGGACAGCTCGAGCACAACGATGTCCACGGCAGTGATGTCTGGCAGGTCCTCCAGCAGCGAGCGGCCGATGTTTCCGCCGACCCGGACGCAGCGGTCAGCCAGCGTTTCGCGCAGCACGTGGCCGACCATCGCCGTGATGGTGCTTTTGCCAATCGACCCGGTGACGCCGACGCAGCGGGCCGGACAGCGCTCGACGAACAGGTTGATCTCCGTGGTTACGGGCACACCGGCCGCGCGGGCTGCCTGCAAGTAGGGCGAATCGTCGGGAACGGCCGGGCTGGCTACGATCAGGTCCGCCTGGTGGAAGTCGCGCTCGTCGTGCCCGCCGAGCCGTAGCGTCACGCCCAACCCCTTGATCTCTTTGAGCGATGCCGTTAGCTTCTCAGCCGGCTTCAGATCGGTGACGACGACCTGCGCGCCGGCGGTGGCAAGCCAGCGGGTCACACCGACCCCGCCGCCGAAGCGGCCCAGGCCCATCACGGTCACGCGTTTGCCGTGCCACTGCTGGATCATCTCTCCCTCAGCGGATACGCTGCGTCAGAACCGGGAGCGCGAGCGACCGGCATTTGACCCGTTTCTGGGCCCCTCGCTTGCGCTCGGGGTTCGGACTGCTGTTGCTGGCTCTTGGAGCTCTGATTCGCCTCACGCAGGTGTGTACCAGCAACCATACGCGGTACGAGCATGAACGAGATCACTGTCCGCCCTGCCACCGCCGATGACCTCGAGGCGATCGTCGCCGGCAACCTCGCCATGGCGCAAGAGACCGAGGGCCGGCAACTCGAGCGCGAAACGGTCCGCTCGGGCGTTGGGCGCCTGCTGACCGATCCGTCCCGGGGAGTGTACTACCTGGGCGAGCTGGACGGGAGGGTGGTCGGGCAGTTGCTGATCACCTCCGAATGGAGCGATTGGCGCGACGGGATGTTCTGGTGGATTCAGAGCGTATACGTGGCACCCGCCGCCCGCCGCCATGGCGTCTACCGCACCCTGCACACCTGGATCGAGCGGACGGCCCGCCAAACGCCCGGCGTCTGCGGCCTGCGACTCTACGTGGACCGGCACAACACCCGTGCCCGGCAGGTCTACGCCCGCCTCGGCCTGCAACCCACCGAATACCGCCTGTACGAGACGGACTGGGGCAACTCCGGGCGGCCGGCGCGCCGTGGCGAATCTAGGCGCGATGGACGTTGACGAGCTGCTAGCGCTGCGTGACAGGGTTGACGAAGCGATCGCGGCGAAAGGGCCTGAGGTTGAAGAGCGCATTAGCGAACTGCAAGCGGTCTTGAAGACGATCAAGGGTGCGGCAAAAAAGTAGGGCCTGCCGTCCCATTCTGACGGCCC
>JAUWXH010000165.1 GCA_030616465.1 Planctomycetota bacterium
TGGGCAACCATGATTCCTACTCCGACTGACGAAAGACGGTTTCGCGAGCCGCAAGTCGGTGGTGTTCGACGCCGCCGGCGGGTTACCCGAGGCTGAGCGGCCTGAACTGCCGTTCCAGCCCGGGCCTGCACCAGCTTGATACTAATGTCGCCCGCGAATCTCCGCGAGCCGCCGGCGCGGCCGGCCACGTCGATGTATCATGCCCGCCGGGCCGGCGTCTGAAGACATATGGCACCCCGGGACGTGGAGGTAGATGACTATGGAATGGCGGCGGACATACTCGGGAGCGCCTTGGGAAACCCAGGTCGGTTATTGCCGTGCGCTTCGTGCCGGTGACCACATCTACGTAACGGCTACCGCCCCGGTGGCCGACGACGGCGGGGTCTTCGCACCGGGGGACGCCTACGCCCAGGCGCGGCGCTGCCTCGAGATCATTCAACGCGCGCTGCGCGACCTGGATGCCGACACCACACACGTGGTGCGCACGCGCATGTTCGTCACCGACATCAGCCGTTGGGCCGAGTTCGGCCGCGCGCATCGCGAGCTCTTTGGCGAGCACCCGCCGGCGACCACGATGGTGGAGGTGCGCGCGCTGATCGATCCGGCAATGTTGATCGAGATCGAAGTCGAGGCGGTCTGTCCGCTGGGTCGAGGCGGTGAACCGCGTCCGGAACGGTGAGTTACTGTCCGCGGTCGCGCGAGCGGTGGGCTCATGCGCAAGCGGGTCGGCAACGCCGCCCGCCGCTGGGCTTCGGCCTGCCGCGCGCAAGAAAAGGGCTGCCTGAGGCAGACAGCCCTTACAAAGCTGTTGTATGTCTTTGCCGATTAGCGTCGGCGGATCAGGCTGAGGCCGCCGAGCGCCAACAGGAGGAGCGTGCCTGGCTCGGGGATGAATTCCAAGCCGTCGTGCGATCCGAGTCCGCCCAGCACCTGCGTACGACCATAACCGGCGTTCGGGTCGAACGTATAGAGGTAGCCGCTGTAGTCGATCATCCAGAACAGATCGGTCTCCGGATCGTACGCGAGGCCGCAGTTGTTGAAAAAGGCCCCATCGTAGAGCAGCGTCGCGCTACCGTTGCTCCGATCAATATCATAGAGATCGCCGGGCCCGGCAAGAGCGCCCACGATCATGTCGCGGAACGAGTCATACGCGAGGCCATCCAGGTTGACGCCGGGATCGCCGATGAAGTTCGGCGAACCGTTCGACCTGTCCAACGAGTAGAACCCCGTCCCTGAGGTCGAGCGGCTGGAATGGAGAGTGTCGGTCGTCGGGTCGTAGGCCAGGCCGAACATGTCACTGAACCCGTGGCTGCCGACGAGCGTGGCTCCGCCGTTATTGATATCGACGGTGTACAGGTTGGTGTCGGCGAAGCCGGTGACCATGTACATAGTCTGGTTCGTGCTGTCCCAGGCCAACCCGCCGAAGTCGTACGGCACGCCGATCTGGCCGATGTTGGTGAACTGCAAGGTCTGCGTGTCCAGCACGCGCAGCATGTCGTCGCTGGTGCGGACGGTGTACAGGTAGCCCGCATCGGCGGTCGTGGTGACGAACAACGATGCGGCCATGACCGCTAGAACGAGTTTCAGTCGCATTCCTCTTCCTCCTGCTGTTGCCGGGTTTCCCGGCTTACCCCAAAAGCGTACCGGGCCGCGTTCGCACTCGCTGAAGCCGACTGGCCAGCGTAAACGTCGCGGCGCGCCAGCATCCCGATAGCCGACGATCGGCCGCGCGGCGCGAGCGCTGATTCAAGGAGAGCTGCTCCTCCTGCAACCCACTCCTGTCCGTAAGTCTACCTCGCCCTGGCCTCGACCGCAAGTCTTTTTTTTGGACCTAATCGGCGTGGTGGCCGCCAGCCGCCGTCGAGATCATGACCGTGCGTCTGCCGGCACCCCGGCACCCGGGAGAATCGGGCCCGGGTGTGACTGTCCGATAATGAGCTGCTTTTAGCCGGAGTGGGACGAGCCCGAGCATGTAGGGTCCGCTGTGCGGAGCACACTTTGTCCCGGCGCCTACGCCAACCCGCAACCGGGTCGCCAGGCGGCCTGATCACTTGGCACGTAGGCGTCGTGGATCAGCGCCTGGAAAGCGGGGCGGTGAGCCGTGCCGGTCGGAAGAGCCCGGATTCGCCGGCAGATGCGCTCGAGCTTCTCGATCAGGAGGTCGAGGCGCGCCGGGTCGGCTGCGGAACCGCCCGCTCTCGCGGCTTGTTCCAGTCCCGGCCGCAACCGATCAAACAGCGCGTGACCGCCTTCGAGCTCTGACGCGCACGCCGCGAGATCGCCATCCGCGTAACGCCGGTGGGCGCGCTCGACCAGCCGGACCCACTGGACGGCGACGCGGTGCAACTGGATGGGGAACAACAAGGGGCTTTGCGCGGGCAGCAGGTGGGCCGCGTCGTCGCACAGTTGGAGGATTCTGTCACAGATCGATCCGCAGGCCTCCTCGCGCCAGTCTTGCCAGAGGTAGAAGGGGTTTTGCCGGATGACAAAGCGGTCGCGTAGTTGTCGCCACGTACCGGGTTGCAGAAATCGCGCGGCGGCGGGAATGCGGTTGCCGAGGATGTCGGCCGCTAGCGCGTAGTCTTTACCGCCCTCGGCGACGAGCGCGGCGTTCCAATCTTCCCCGTGCGCCAGGCGCCGGCCGGTCGAGTAGATGATCGGCAACGTGCTCATGTACTGGGTGAAGAAGCTGAACTCCCACGTGGTCACGCACACGCCCAGTGCGTCGAGCCGCCGGGCGTCCTCGGCGTGCGCGTCGATGTTCTGCCGCGAGGCGTCGAGGAAGCACCAGCCGCTGTCGTACATATGAATGCTCGGGCAACACACGACGTCGAAGCCGCGCTGGCGGAACATTCGCGTCGTGTTGGCCGGCCGCGTGTCGTAGTGCCAATCGAAAATCACTGTCTCGCGTGGCAACGCGTCAAGTGCGTCGGGGTATTGGATCAGCATGTCCCCCCACAAGCACGGCCGCCGACCTCGCTCCAGCACCGAGCGGCATAGCGGTGCGAAATACTCGGCGTAGAGACCTGCCTTTCCGATCTGCTCGACGCGGGCGGCGCAGCGCTCGCATTGGCCGAGCTGCTTCGTCTCGTCGCCGCCCAGGTGCACCCACTCGTCGTCAAACGCGTCGAGCACGTCGGCGATCAGCCCGCGGGCGAATTCCGCACACTCCGGTCGGCTGGGGCAGGTCTGCTGCGAGCCGGACGAGCGGCCCTCGGCCAGCCACTGCCCGCCTTCGGAGCGGATGAACCCCTCCATGTGGCCCAGCGTGTTGAGGAACGGGATGATGCGCAGCCCCTGCGGGCGAAAACGCTCCGTCAATTGCCGGGCCACCTCCGGCGTCAGACAGCCTGGCCCCGCGGCCCACGGCGCCGACGAGTACGCGAAGCGGTGCTCCAAATACAACCCGACGGCGTTGTACCCCGCCCGCCGCGACCGGCTGAGCACTTCCTCCAAAAACTGCTCGCTCGGCGACTGCTCCCGGGCAACGTCGTACATCCAGCCGACGAATTCCACGATTCACGCCTTCCACTCAAACCACCGGCGTACCGCACCGCCGTAGTCAGGGCGGTCATGCCCGAGGGTGTATCCGGCACGAGGCTCGGCCGCAACACCGCACGTTGTTTGTTTGACAGTTCCTGGTCTAGCGTTCGGCCAGGGGATCGGGGTGGGATGACGGGCGAACAGCTATTCGCAAATTGGGGTGACTGGATTTGAACCAGCGACCTCTGCGTCCCGAAGGTAACACGCCGCCCGCATTTTCGGCTCGAAAGCCCTTATCCACGGGTAGTTTAGCCACAACTGCGCGATTTGCAAGCCCTCGCACGCAATCGCGTTTTCTAGCGTGCAATGGCAGTAGTCGCGGCCATCAGTGAGTAGTCGCGAGTAATGGGCCGCACGAACCACTAGCGCCATCGTGCGTTGGCTGCGCCAGGGTTGAATCGGTGCTGCAAGAGAATTCTTGCGCTGCCGTCGCGCGCCTGTTATCCTGGAGACCGAAGCGAAGGAAGTCGGACTATGCGGATCGGTAGAAAGAGGGCTCGGTCGACGCTGTCTGACACGGTCAGCGGCTCCGTGGCGCGTAGCCGGAACGTCTGGTCTCAGGGTCGATTCCCGCGCGCGATCGCTTTCTGCCCCGCATCGTTTGAACGCTGCATGTACCGGCTGCTGGAGTTTCTGGAGGCATACTGGGAGGAGTTTCGCCGGCCAGGGGAATCGAACCTGCCGGCGGCATGTCAGAGGTTCATCAACGTCGCACGGGCCAGTTTGCGGAGTGCAGCCGCGGTAGCGCCGCGCCAAAACGATGACCGGTCCGGCGCCGAGGCCGACGGCCGTGCCGCCAGCCTGGAGGCCGATCAATTCGTTGACGTGCTCGACCGGGCGATCGACGCCAGACGCGAGTCGAAGCGCGGCGAAATCCAGCTGGCGATCGACGCGCTGAAGCTCGCCTCGTGTCTTGTCAAGGAGATCCCCTGGGGCCGGCTGCCGGAACGGACCCATGCTCGGAACTACGACATGCTCAAGTGGACTGTCCGCAGGATCAGGCAGATGCGCGAGGGATGGAATGATCGCAACTATGCGAGGACCGTCCGCAAGTTGCTCCGCGTCGATCCGGGGATCCTCGAACTACTGGCCAAGGAGTTGCACTGAAATGGCCCGGAAACGAACGAGAACTGGTCAACGTGCCGTATGCGAGCGTTTCGTCGAAGAGTGTGATGTGTTGGGGCTGTTCGAGTACATCCGTGCGCAGCGTGTTCCTCTGCCGCCGGACGTCTCGCTAGGCGGCCTCGGTAGATGCATCCGCTCCAAGGCCCGGAAAGATCTGAACGGTTTGTCGGAGGATATCTTCGGTGCGATTCTCGGGCTCGGTCTAAACTTGCTGCTGCGCTGCCAGATGTACATCGGGAAGCGGCTGGAGGAAGCTGACCAATGCGCAGGCGCCACGTCACCACTAATCCCCGGCGACCTGATCGAACAGTACTGGATCGACCGGGCCGAGCGTATCGCGCGGTTCTGTGCCGAGATGGCCGCCCTCCGCGCCCGGGTTCACCACCTCAACGGGATCGACGATGAACGAGGTGATCCGAACACATCTCGAAGACGACCCTGCCTTGTTCCGGCGATGGAGGACGGTGCGAGCGAAGCTGGAAGCAGCGCGGGGGCACCTCGAAAACGCCGGAAGTGTGCTGGAGCGACGTAGGTCGGGCCGGCCGAGCGTCTGGGTCGTCAGGTACTGGGATCGCGAGAATGGGAAGAGGCGGTATCGGGCCATCTACCTCGGTGAGGAAACCATCGCTGAATGCGCACGCGCACTGATCAAGCAATGGCGCCAGCAGAAGAAACCGCCAGCACAGGAGACGCACGAGGATACCATGCGGCACCTGGACGTGTCGGCCGCGGCGCTCGGATTCTCACGGCGCGCCCGCAAGAGGCTCCGGGCGGCGGCCGAGAACGCCGCTGCCGACCCACGCGCGATGGTCCGAATCGTGTTCGGACATCCCGATCCAGCCGTGCAGTACGGACGCAGACCGGGGCGCCCTAGCAAGTCTGGCCTATGGTAGGGCAAGGGCCGTCGCCTGAGGTGCAGCCCCGCCGCCATTTCGGAAAAATTGCTCTGCCCAGTGGCAGCGGGCACGGACTCTCGTGGTGGGCCTGACGCGTTTGGCCCGTGATCGGGATGAGGGCCCGCGCGGTCTCATGCTCGTCCGCTCTCCCCATTCGCTCCGTCCCCGCTTACGCGGGTG
>JAUWXH010000121.1 GCA_030616465.1 Planctomycetota bacterium
ATACCCGCTGGTCGAAGCGCTGACCGGGCTGGTCTTCGTGCTGACCTATCACCTGCTGTTCGTGGCGGACGCGCGCGCCGGCCTCAACAACCCCGACCCGGCGCTGCCGCGGGATATCCCGCTGCTGCTGGCGTGGCTGGTGCTGGCGGGGGCCCTGATCGCCTGCGCCGCCATGGACCTGCGCATGTACATGGTGGACACGCGGATCACGGATGTGGCGTTGGGGTCGGCGATCGTGCTGTACGCGGTTTGGCCGCGGCAGGCGTTCTTCGAGGCGCGGGCTTCCGCGGCCGGTGGTGCCGCCGCGTTGGCCGCACTCGTCGTCAGCGCCGCGATGCTGTGGCTTACGGTCTGGCGCGTCCCGTCGCCGACCGAAGAGCAGCAGGATGAGGCAGAGAGTGAGTCGCAGGACGAGGGTGTTGAAACGGCGTTCGCTTCGCGGGCCGTGGTGGCGAGCGGCCTTCTCGCGACCGCAATCTTCGTCGGCCTCTCGATTTGGTTGGTCGTGATTGCCGGGCTTGGCACTGCCGACGGCAGCGCGCCGTCCCGGCTTGCCTTGCCGCTCGGGTTGTTGGCGATCTTCGTCGTGACGGTCCTGGTCGGTGGGCAACAGCGGGCGGCAGACGAGGAAGTCCATCACGCCATCGAGGAAGAGAGGCCGCACGCCCGACGTACGGCGTTGCGTGAACTGCTATGGCTCTGCCCGCCGATCGCGGCCGGCATCCTGGTGTATTTGATCGTCAGCCGGTCGGATGCGGTGGGGCAGGCCTGGGCAACGGCAGCCATGTGGCCGGGCTCGAGCTCGTTTGCCCCGCTGAGCGGGTTGGCCTTCGCGGTACACGGTGCGGTTGTCGGGGCGGCGGCCGGCTGGATCCTGCGAATCGTCTTCACGCTCGCGTTCGGCCGCGAGGCCTTCGGCACCGGCGACATATACATCCTCGCCGCCGCCGGTGCGGTGACGGGGTGGGATATCGTTCTGCTGGGCCTGCTGCTGTCGGTGGGGCTGGCGCTGGTCGGCTGGGGGTTGGGCTTGGTGCTCAAGCGCGGCGTGATGATCCCGTTCGGGCCGTGGCTGGCACTCGGTTTTTTCGCGGCACTATGGCTGAATCACGCGGCTGCCGACGTGGCCGGTGACCTCTACGCGGACTTCCGCGTGGCCCAGGAGCAGCGCCCGGACCTGCTGCTCCTACTGGCCGGCGTGATGCTGGTCGCCTTCCCGCTGGCCATGATCATCGCCCGCCTGATCCGCAAGTGGATCGAGCCGAAACCCTCCTGACGGGTGGTGTGGCATAACTTTGCGCGCAGCGTGTAACCCTGTGATGAGCCTCTTCGTCCTGGTCACCGGTGGAGAGTTTCCGCTCGGGGAGACCAGAAGCGCCGTGGCCCAGTCGGCGGGGACGACTGGGCCGCGGTGAATGTTCCTCACTGAAATCGCTGGCGGAGGTCAGCGGCGGCGGATTAGGGCCAGGCCGCAGACGGCCAGTAGCGCGAGGCTGCTAGGCTCGGGAATGTCGACGTTGAAGCCATCGGCCGTGGGGGTGAACACGACATTCGTTTGATCGAGGTCAAATGACTCGGTCGCTTCCCGGAACACCTCGTAGACGGTGTCACCCACGAAGCTGAACGGCATGTCCGCGCTATAATCGACCTCACCGGGGTCAGGCACGCCGCCGCCCACGCTGAATCCGACCACAAGATCTTCGTCCAGGTACACAGTGCTCTCGGAGATACCGTTGTACCCGAAGATGATCTTCCCATCGTTCAGCAACTGCAGCTGGAAAGTGAAGGGGGCGTTCGGATCCTCGTAGGAGCCGATCTCATCCCAGGTGATGACGGCCCGGTTGCCGAAGTCGTTGAACCAGACCTTTCCCATCATGTACAGGTTCATGTCGCTCCAGAAGGTCGCGACGGTCGGCTCACTCGCGTCGAACAGGTCCTGCTCGGTCGGGCAGCACGTGTTGCCGGCGTCCGCACCGAGGCTTAGCTCCCCGTTCGTGCTGACCCAGATGTCGGTGTAACTCGGTCCGACGAAGGGGAAGCCGAAGCTGAGCGAGACGCCTTGCGTCTCATCGTCGCCGCCCGTCAGGTCGGTCAACTCGGAGCCGAAGTTCGTCTCCCAGATCGGCGGATCCGCCAGGGCCGGTACCGCGAGCAAACCGATGATCGCGGCGGTAGTGATGTAGATCTTCATTGCGTCCTCTCGTCTGTTTGGCCAGCCAACCCGATACCCCGCACCTGAAGTCCACGGGGTGGTTACGCAGACTGCACCTGTATTCCTGTGACTTCTATGGATACTGCTCAGGCCAGACAGCCCAGATGGCCTGGGCTACTGCCTCCCACACACCTCTGAGATACAATTTACCGGACCGGCGCAACAAAGTCAAGCAAAACGGAAGGACGGACCCTGGTACCTTTGATGAACCAGGACCGATAATCGGCCAGCCCGGGACGCAGCCCAGATCGCGCGGGGCGTCGACGCGAGCCCTTCCTGAACCGACCCCTCCTCGGTAAGCTGCGGCATGTTCCGGAGGAATCCCGCGGATAGGTCAGGGAGGACCCGGTGAATACGCAGCCGATTGGCGTTTTTGATTCGGGGCTTGGGGGGCTTTCGGTCGTTTGCCACCTGCGGCGGCTGTTGCCGCAGGAGCGAATCGTCTACTTCGGCGATACGGCCCGGGTGCCGTACGGAATCAAGTCGCGGCCGACGGTGGTCAACTTCGCGCTCGAGGCGGCCCGCTTCCTGCTGCAATTCGAGCCGAAGCTGATCGTGGCGGCGTGCAACACCGCCAGCGCGTTGGCGATCGACGACCTGCGGCGTGGGCTGTCGCTGCCGGTGGTGGACGTGGTTGAGCCGGGTGCGCAAGCGGCCGTTCGGCTCGCCGGGGGCGGAGGCGTGGCGATCCTGGGTACCGAGGCGACGATCGCCAGCTGCTCGTACCCGGCGGCGATCCGCGTGTTGGCCCCCGAGCTCGAGGTCATCTCGCGCGCCTGCCCGCTGTTCGTGCCGCTGGTCGAGGAGGGGCGTGGCTGCGATGATCCGATCGTCAAGCTCACCGTGGAGACCTATCTGGCGTCGCTGCGTGGGCGGGGGATTCGCGTGGCGGTGCTGGGCTGCACGCATTACCCGCTGCTGCGCGCGGCGATTGCCGCCGTGCTCGGCCCGGACGTGCATATCGTCGAGAGCGGGCGCGAAACGTCGCTGGCGGTTCAGCGTGTGCTGACCGATGCCGGTTCCTTGTGCCCGGCGGGTCGCAAGGGTAGCATGCGTTGCTACGTGAGCGATAATCCGGATCGTTTTCGGGGGATTGGTTCCCGGTTTCTCGATGAGCAGCTTGAGCATGTTGAATTCGTTCCGCCGGAGGGTTACATCGCCAGCCCGCTGGTGCAGGGCGAGGGGCGCTGAGCGGGGCGGCGCGGGGGTGATGTTCGTGTCACTTTCGGGGGTGCTTGCGCTTCTGGTCGCCGGTTGCAGCGAAGGTAAGTTCAACTTCGGCGCGTCGCTCGACAAGGCTGTGCAAAAGGTATTCGAGCCGCGGCGGACGCCGCAGCAATACATGCTCATTGCCGTTTCCGACGCCGACCCGGACCAGCGTCGCGCAGCCGTCGCGAAGATCGCCAAGAGCAAGCGGAGCGATCAGGAATGGGCGATCAAGGGGTTCATCGCGATCGCGCTTCTGGAGAGCGATCCGCAGACGCGCTGCGTGGCCATTCGGGCGCTGGCCCGGACGAGAGACCCTCGGGCGGTGGAGACTCTGCTCAAGCTGCTCGACTACCGCAGACATCCGCCGGGCGAGGTCCGTCCCCCGGATGCGCTGTGCCGGTGGGATGCGACGGCGGCGCTGGCGGACCTGTCGGCGGAAGGGGCCGTACCGGAGGGAATGCGGGCGGCGGTGTGCGACATGCTCGTGGAGCGGCTGCGAAGCGACGACGATCGTCACGTGCGGATCGCGGCGGCCCGCGGGTTGGGGTATTACGCTGAGCAGGAGTGTGTAAAGGCGTTGATCGTCGGTTTGCGTGACGATCACTTCGCGGTGGCGCACGAGTGCGAGAACGCGTTGGTGCGTTTGACGGGTCGCACGCAGGACTGCAACGCGTTGGCCTGGAGCGATTGGTATGAGGCGAATGGGGAGGATCTGTTTGCCGCCGCCGGGGAGATCCCCGAGTCGCGTCGTCCGAAGTACCGCAACCGCTGGGGAAAGTTTGCCTACAATACCAAGCAGTTCTTTCGCTGGTTGTACCCGGGTAAGAAAGAGGAGTAGGCAGGCAGCCCCCGCCGCCCGTTTCCACCTGTGCTGCGATTTGGTCGTTGAGGAGTCTCCGTGGACGCACTGGTCGTGAGCCCGGGCAGGTGTGGCGGGGTTGAGTTCGTCCGCGACCACCCCGAGCCAAGTCCCGCCGCGGGCGAGGTGACCATCCGCGTCGAGCTGGCCGGCATCTGTTCGACCGACCTGGAAATCGCCCGCGGTTATATGGAATTCCGCAGCGTGCCGGGACACGAGTTCGTCGGCAGCGTGGTCGCCGGCTCGGACGCGCTGCAAGGCAAGCGCGTCGTGGGCGAGATCAACTGCGTATGCTCGGCGTGCGACATGTGCCGGGCCGGGCTGGGCACGCATTGTCGAAACCGGACCGTGCTTGGCATCGCCGGTCGCGACGGGGCCTTTGCCCAATACGTGACGCTGCCCGAGCGGAACTGCCACGTGGTTCCCGATGAGGTCGGCGATCGGCAGGCGGTGGTCGTGGAACCGTTGGCGGCGGCGGTGCAGGTCGTGAAGCAACACCCGGTTGACGAAAGCACGCGCGTCGCGGTGATGGGCGTCGGCCGACTGGGGGCCTTGATTGCGCAGGTGTTGACGCTACAGGGCTGTCGCCTTGAGGCGATCGATCGCAGCCCCCGCGCCCTGGCGTTCGCCCAGCAGCGCGGCATTCGGACCGTGCACGCGGATGAGGTGGTGCCTCAGGCGGAGCACGATCTGGTGGTCGAGAGCACGGGTTCGCCGGCCGGCCTCGATCTGGCGGTGCGGCTCGTGCGGCCGCGAGGGACGATCGTGCTCAAGAGCACGTATGCCGGGGCGGCGGAACTCAACCTGGCCCCGATCGTGGTCAATGAGATCCGGCTGGTCGGCAACCGCTGCGGGCCGTTCCCGGACGCCCTCGAGCTGCTGCGGACGGACCAGGTCGAGGTGGAGGGACTGATCAGCGGCGAGTACCCGCTCGAACGGGGGGCGGAGGCGTTCGCGGCGGCCGCCGATCCGCAGAACGTCAAGATCCTGCTGCGCCCCGGCCCGCCGTGATGCACGTTTTCCAGGCTCACAATCGGCGTTACGTGCAGTTTGAGCGGCTGCGGAACGAGCCGGGGTTGGCGCACGCCTTCTCAACGCGCCCGGGCGATGTCTCTCCGCGTGAGGACGGGCAGGCGGGCGAACGTGCCGCCCGTCGCCGACAGATGGCCGTCGATTTCGGCCTCGACCCGGGTGAGTTGTGCTATTGCGTACAGGTGCACGAGACGGGCCTGGCGATTATCGACGGGGCGCAGCCGCGGGGGCGGCTGGAGGGCGTAGACGCTGCGATCACGGCGCTGCCCGGTGTGCCGTTGATGGTCTTTTCGGCGGACTGCCCGCTGATCCTGGTCTTCGATCCCATGCGGCGGGTCGTTGGTCTGGGGCATGCGAGTTGGCGCTGCACGGTCGCGTCGGCGACACGACGGTTGGTCGAGGGGCTATGCGGCCGTTTCAGCTCTCGGCCGGGCGACTTGCTGGCCGGCATCGGCCCGGCGGCCGGACCCTGCTGCTACGAGGTGCAAGCCGATGTGTTCGAGGCCGCGGCCCAACTTCCTGGGCGGGCGGAGCTCTTTGAAAGGCGCGGCGGGCGCTTATACTTCGACCTTTGGCGCGCGAACCGGGCTCAACTGATCGAGGCCGGGGTGAGCCCGGAGAATGTGGAGACGGCCGAGATCTGCACGATGTGCCGCAACGACTGGTTCTACTCGCTTCGCCGGGAGGGATCGGGCTGCGGGCACTTCGGCCTGATCGCCGGACTGACGGGAAGCTAGCGGCGCGGTCGCATGAGCAAGGCAGCCCTGCTTTTCGATGATGCCGAGTACGGTAAGTCGCTCGCGGCGGAGCGTGTTTCGCTGCGCCGGGGGATCGCGATCGTGCTGGGCATTTTCCTGGCGACGCGTCTGGTGGTTTGGACGTTCGCGTATGCCGGGGCGATGATCAATTTTCGTATCCGCCTGGGCCTCGAGCCGCCGTTCGAGAAGCATGCTCGAGAGCTGCGCGACAAGTACACCGACATGACCACGGACGAGGGCAAAGGGTACCGGAACATACTGACGGACTTGGCCCCGCTGACCAACGCGGACGGTCGGCACTATGCGAAGATTCTCAAGCAGGGCTACCGGTATCAGCCCGTCTCGACGGATGCGCATCCGGGGAAGCGGCAACAGAACATCGCCTTTTTCCCCCTGTATCCGCTAGTCTGCTATCCGCTCACCTACCTGTTCGGCGTCCACGGGGCGATGATTCTGGTCGTGCACCTGGCAGCGCTGGCCGGGGGCTTCGCGCTGTATTTCTGGGTGCGGC
>JAUWXH010000138.1 GCA_030616465.1 Planctomycetota bacterium
GTCCATCAGCTCGCCGTCGGCCGCGAAATCGCCGACGGCACACCGGCGTTCTGAATGGTCGTGCAGGCCGTCGGCCGGCGGGGGCGCCGGCCACTACCTTTCACGCGAGCCTGCGCTAGAGAAAACGGCACTATAGGGCGCGGCGCACCAGGGCGCGTAGCGCGCGGATGTGGGGCGGGGTGGTGCCGCAGCAGCCGCCGACGATCGCGGCGCCCTCGCCCAACCACTGACGCGCGTACTCGACGTATTCGGCCGGTGAGAGATCCTGCGAATAGCTCCACCCGCGGATCGGCTCGGGGTTGCCGATGTGCGCGTAGGCCGACAGCGGCCTTGCGGTGCTCCGGCGCAGTCGCCGAAGCAGTTCGGCAACGGCTCGCGGCGGAATGCAGTTCACGCCGATGGCCAGCGGATCGAACGGCTCAACCGCCGCGACCGCGTCTTCCAACGCCTCGCCGCTCAGCAAATCGCCGCTTTCCTGCACCACGAAAGAAACCGCAAACGGCAGGCCCACTGCGGCAGAGGCCTGGGCGGCCGCCCGGGCCTCACGCACCGTATTCATCGTCTCGATCCAGATCAAGTCCGGATCGGCGGCCTTCAGCCACGCCATCATTTGAGCGTGTTCGCTTTGAAGCGTGGGTTCGTCCGGCACACGCTCGGGATGGTAGCAATCCTCGACCGGGCCCACGCTCGCCGCGACCCAAACTTCTCTTCCTGTGGCACCGGTTTCCAACCGGTGGTCTTCGCTCGGTAACGAAACGGCCCGCCGGGCGAGCTCGACCGCGAGCCGGTTGAGCGCCTCGCCCTGCTCCGCTCGGCCGGCCGCGCGCAATGTCCGCAGGTTGGCCCGGAACGTGTTCGCCACCACGATGTCGGCCCCCGCCTCAACGTAATCGCGATGGATCGCCTCGACGACGTGAGAATGTGTGATCAGGGCCCCTGCCGACCAGAGCGGCAACGGGGCGGGGATGCCGCGGCGTTCGAGCTCGGTCCCGATCGCCCCGTCGAGCACGAGCGTCCGCCGGCTCAACGCCTCCCGGAATGACGTGCGCGAAGCGGGCATTTCGAGGTCTCCCGCGCGACCGGCGTTACACGCTGCGGCCCGCCGCTGTATCATAACCGCCGTCGGCGCCGGGACGCGCTTCGCGGCATAGCTTGAGAATCCAGACGTAGCGAGCCGAGGGCATGAACAAGAGCATTCTGATTCGCGGTGGGCGGGTGATCGATCCGTCACAGGAAATCGACGACGTACTCGACGTGGTGATCGCTGACGGCAAGATCGCCGCACTGGGCCGCAAGATCACGCACACGGCGGACGAGGTGATCGACGCCCGGGAAATGATCGTCGCACCGGGGCTGATCGACGTGCACGTCCATCTGCGTGAGCCCGGGTTTGAGGAAAAAGAGACCATCGAAAGCGGGACGGCGGCCGCCACGGCCGGCGGATTCACCGCCGTCGCCTGCATGCCAAACACCGACCCGACGCTCGACAACGACTCCGAGATCGAGTTCGTGCTGCGCCAGGCCGCCCGCGTAGGCCACACCCGCGTCTATCCCATCGGAGCCCTCACCAAGGGGCGCCAGGGGAGAGAGCTGGCCGAGATCGGGCTGATGGTGCGGGCCGGCGCGGTGGCGTTCAGCGACGACGGCGACGGCATCGCCGACGCCAGCGTCTGCCTGCGGGCCATGCGCTACGTCAGCATGTTCGACCGGCTGTTCGTCCAGCACTGCGACGACAAGTCACTCTCCGGCGACGGCTGCATGAACGCCGGCCTGACCGCGACGCGGTTGGGCCTGCCGGGCATCCCCGCGCTTGCCGAAGAGGTCATGTTGCAGCGTGACCTCGCGCTGGCCCGGCAGACCGAGGTCCGCTACCACGTCGCGCACGTGTCCGCGGCCGGGTCGGTAGAGCTAGTTCGTCGGGCGAAAGCGGCCGGTCAGCGGGTGACAGCCGAGGTAACGCCGCACCACCTGTTGTTGACCGAGGAAGCCTGCGGGACGTACGACCCAAATTACAAGATGCACCCTCCGCTGCGCAGTCGGGCCGACCAAGAAGCCCTGCTGGAAGGCGTCCGCGACGGCACGATCGACTGCCTGGTCTCCGACCACGCCCCGCACAGCCAGCAGGAAAAGGAGCACGAGTTTCAACTGGCCCCGTTCGGGATCATCGGCGTGGAAACCTCGCTGGCCCTGTTCATCAAGGCCCTGATCGAGCCGAAGGTCATCACCTGGCCGGCGATGATCGCCGCCATGTCCAGTCGCCCGGCCGAGCTGCTCCGGGTGGCGGGGGGCACGCTGAAGGTCGGCAGCGCCGCCGACGTGACCGTGATCGACCCGCGGGCGGAGTGGACCATCAGCGTCGAGAAGCTGCGCTCCAAGAGCCGTAACACGCCCTTCGACGGATGGAACGTCCGCGGCCGGGCCGTCCTGACGCTGGTTGAGGGCGAGTTTCGCTATCGGGACGAGCGCGTGGCTGCCCGGGCCGGGTGAGCACGGGGCTACTGCATATTGCGGCCAACCCTGGTCGGCGACAACTTCGTATGATGTGGGCGGACGGAATCGCTATGAGCGGCGAAGGCCAAGGGCTTCACGAACAGGCGCCGCAGCCAAGCCGGGATGCCCAACGCAGAGCGGGCGGCCGTTCGCTGTTCAAACGGGCGGCACTGTACCCCAACGTCTACGTATGGTACGTCTTCCTCGCCTCGCTGGACGTAATGCTGACCGCCTTAATCCTTTCAGAGGTGTTCTCCGACATCGACGTCTATGCCGAGCCACGCGGGTCCGAGATGAACCCATTGGCCAACTGGATCATCCGGGTGGGCGGCTTGCCCGGGATGGTGGCGTTCAAGTTCATTCTGGTGATCCTCGTGGTATGCATCTGTGAGATCGTCGGTCGGCGCAAGCATGAAACCGGCCGGCAACTGGCCAAGTGGGCCGTGGCCATATCGGCGATTCCGGTCGTCGTGGCACTGGTGCAAATGGTCGTGGACGTCTACTCGTGGGTGCTGCCGTGAACGCCGCTGGAGCCAACGGGCAGGCCAACGTCGTCGATCCGGCGGTGATGCGCATCCTGGATGCGAACCTCAACCGAGCACGCGAAGCGCTGCGCGTGATCGAGGAATACGCTCGCTTCGTGCTCGATGACGCCGACGCGGCCGAACGGGTCAAGAGCTGTCGTCACGACCTGCGGGAGATGGCCGAGGCAGCGGGCACGCAGGCGTTGCTGACCGCGCGGGACATCGGCGGCGACGTCGGCCGCGACGTAAAAACGGCCGCCGAGCTGCAACGCGGATCGGCCGAGGACGTCGTCCGCGCCGCGTTTGCCCGGCTGAGTGAGGCTGCCCGCGTGCTGGGCGAGTATGGCAAGCTGGTCTCGCCGCCGGCCGCCGCCGCTGCCGAACGGCTACGCTACCAAAGCTACGAGCTCGAGCAACGCGCGGTGCTGCGCGGGTCGTTGCGGGCGAAGTTCCGGGCCGTGCGGCTGTATGTTATCGTGACCGAGGCACTCTGCCGCGGCGACTGGCTCGAAACCGCCGAGGCAGTCATTCGCGGCGGGGCCGGCTGCATCCAACTCCGCGAAAAAGAACTGCCCGACGCCGAGCTGCTGCGCCGGGCACGCCAACTGCGCGAGCTGACGGCCCGGCATGGCGTGCTGTTGTTCATCAACGATCGGCCGGACATCGCCAAGCTCGCGCGGGCCGACGGGGTGCACGTGGGCCAGGACGACTTGGCGGTTCGCGAAGCGCGGCGCATCGCCGGCGGAAACGTGCTGGTCGGCAAGAGCACGCACACACTGGAACAGTTCGCGGCGGCAGCGGCGGAAGAGCCTGATTACATTGCCGTCGGGCCGATGTTCCCCAGCCCGGCCAAGCCGCAAGACCACATCGCCGGCCCACAAACGCTGGCGGAAGCCGCCAAACGAACGCAAATCCCGCTGGTCGGCATCGGCGGCATCACACCCGCCAACGCCGCAGCTATTATTCAAGCAGGGGCGAGCTGCGTCTGCGCCTGCTCGGCGGTGATCGGCGCCGACGATCCCGAGGCAGCGGCACGCTCAATCATCAGAAGCGTGGAAGCCTAAGCCGTGCGTACGGACGATCTCGACCTCTCCCGCGAACATGAAGACCCGCTTGGCGACGATCTGCCGCCGTTGGTGGTGGATCGGCAGCGGATTGTGCATTCGGCGGCGTTTCGGCGACTGCAATACAAGACCCAGGTGTTCGTCGCCCTGGAGAGCGATCACTACCGCACGCGGCTGACGCACACGTTGGAGGTCGCCCATCTGGCCCGCTGCCTGGCAGAGGCGCTGGGCTTGAACGCCGAGCTGGCGGAAGTGGTAGCCCTGGCCCACGACCTGGGTCATCCGCCGTTCGGACACGCCGGCGAGCAGGCTCTCAACGAGTGCGCGCAAGACCACGGCGGGTTTGAGCACAACATGCACGCGTTGCGTGTGGTGGAATACCTGGAGCATCCCTACCCGACGTTTCGCGGGCTGAATCTGACCCGTTGCGTGCGCGAATGCCTCGCCAAACACACCACGCGGTACGACCGCCCGGGACCGCACTCGCTGCAAGACGGGCGCCCGCCGCCGTTGGAGGGCCAGGTCGCGGCGTTGGCGGATCGGCTGGCATACGGGCTGCACGATTTGCAGGATGGGGTGTATGCCGAGCTGGTTGAACCGAAACAGTTGCAGGGGCTCGAGCTATGGAGAAGCGCTTACGACGGGCCGGCACGCCCGGCCGGCCACGCGTGGCGCGCCCGACTCCGACCGGCGATCGACCGTATGCAGAGCATGCTAATCGAGGACACGGTGGCTGAGACCCGCCGCCGACTGGCTGAACACGGAGGCGGACGTGGCGCGGATGCCGAACGGGCCAGTGTGGAAACCGTAGCGCTGTCGGCCCGAATGGAAGAGCGCGTACGCGAATTAGAGGCGTTTCTACTCGACCACGTCTACCGCCACGAGCAGCTCGTGCAAATGGACAGCCAGGCCCGCCGGGTGATCGCCGCCGTCTTCAACGCTTACGTCGAGCGGCCACAACTCATGCCGCCGCGGTTCGCCGGCCGCGTCGCTGAGCAGGGCGTGCAACGCGTAGCGGCGGACTACGTCGCCGGGATGACCGACCGTTTCTGCTCGCTAGAGCACGCCCGGCTGTTCGACCTACGGACGGACACGTAGCCGCGGGTCACACCCGACGCGGGCGACCGGCATGCTGCCGTCAGACGCGCACGGCGAATCGCGCGTGCCGTCGTCGGGCAACCAGGCATTCACGCCGAGTCGGGCGGATGTGCAGCCCCAGGTTACGAGTCCGCGCTCCGCGGCGGCTAGCAGGGCACGCTGCCGTCCCTTTCAACAAGCGCCAGACGACCCTGCGGCTCGCGTTTGGAGGCGCGCAGACAAACTGCGCACAGCGCCCACGTGGACACCCCGCGCCAGGAACCGACTCGGAACCGATCCTTGGCAAAACGACCCGGCCGCAGGACATGGGACGTCGGGCCGCGCAACGCAACCCTCATCCCGCCCTGCGTGGCGGCGGCCGGAAGCGCCTACAGGTGCCAGGGCCAGTTAAAGCCGCCGATCCACCCTATGACCAACGCAACGAAGTTGGAAACAACCCAACCGAAGATGCCAAACACGGCCTCACTCCTTTGTGCCGACCGGACCCGCGCGCCGACGCGTAGGTCGGTTCGAAGGTCTGCGAAACAGGCAATGCCCGACCACCGGGCACTCCATCGTCCGATAGTATGCCACGTGCTGACTGTCCCTGCAATAGCTCCCAGGCTTCCTCGCCCGCAGAAAGGCAGGGCCGAACCTGCCCCATGTCTGTGGCGCGCTGACGCGCTGGACTCTCAGGTGCTCGCAGCCCGCCGGGTGATCTCGGCGGCGCGCCGACGAATCGCGGCGAAATCGCGGTCGGCGAGCCAGGCTGGCTCGAACAGCGCTTTGGCGAAGCCCGCGCCCACGGCGCCGGCCCGCAGCACGTCGACTACGTTCTCTACCGTAACGCCGTTGGTCGGATAGATGCGCAGGTGCGGCAGCGGGGCAAGGATCGAGGCGATGTAGCCCGGCAGGTCGGCCGGGGCGGGAAACAGCTTGACGAAATCCGCGC
>JAUWXH010000181.1 GCA_030616465.1 Planctomycetota bacterium
CCGCCGGTCTGGCGAATGAAGCGGGTCTCGGCTTCGGCGGGTCGGATGATGGCCTCGCGGTAGGCGACGCGCGGCCTGCCGACGCTCACCAGCACGCCCAGGTCACGCTCCATGCGGTGGCACATGACCTCCAGGTGCAGCTCGCCCATGCCGGAGATGATCATCTGCCCGGTTTCGGCGTCGGAGCGGAAGTCGAAGGTCGGGTCGCCGCGCGAGAGCATGTAGAGGGCGTTGATGAGCTTGTCGCGGTCGGCGGCGGACTTCGGCTCGATCGCCATGCTGATGACGGTTTCGGGGAAGTCGATGTGCTCGAGCAGGACGTGGCCGCCGCGGGTCTCGGTCAGCGTGTCGCCGGTCACGGTATCTTTCAGCCCGATCGCCGCAACGATGTCACCGCAGTAGGCGCGCTCGACCTGCTCGCGGCGTTTGGCGAAGATGCGGTAGAGCCGGGGCACATTTTGCTTCTTCTTGCGGCCGACGTTGAGCACGCGCGAGCCGGCCTTGAGCACGCCGGAGTAGACACGGACAAAGTGCAGGTCGCCGTGCGGGTCGGGGACCATCTTGAAGACCAGGGCGGCCAGTGGCTGGCCGGGATCGCACGTGCGCGTGACGGTCTTCTCGGGGTCGTCCGGATCACGGGCCTCGACGGGCGGGAGATCGAGCGGGGAGGGCAGATAATCGCAGACGGCATCGAGCAGGGCCTGCACGCCCATGTAGCGCAGAGCCGAGCCGCATAAGACCGGCTGGCATTTCAGCGCGAGCGTGCCGGCCCGCAGGCCCGCTCGGATTTCCGCTTCGCTGAGCGCCTGGCCCTCGACGTACTTGTGCATGAGCTGGTCGTCGAACTCGGCGACGCATTCTTCGAGGTGGTGGCGTTGGGCCTGGGCCTGTTCGCGGAACTCGGCTGGAATGTCGGTCGTGCTAAAGGTGGCCCCGCGGTCGGTCGGGTGGAATTCCACCGCCTGCATCGTGACGAGGTCGATGAAGCCGCGGAAGGTGCTCTCCTGCCCCAACGGAATCTGAATCGGCACCGGGTGGCCGCTGAGCCGCTCGCGGATGCCCTTGAGGGCGTGCTCGAAGTCGGCCCCGGTCTTGTCCATCTTGTTGATCAAGCACATGCGCGGGACGCGGTACTTGTCCGCCTGTCGCCAAACGGTCTCCGACTGGGCCTCCACGCCTTCCTTCGCGTCGAAGACGACCACGGCCCCGTCGAGCACGCGCAGGCTGCGCTCGACCTCGGCGGTGAAGTCCACGTGCCCGGGCGTGTCGATCAGGTTGATGCGGCAATCGCGCCAGTCGAGCGACACGGCGGCACTGTAGATCGTGATGCCACGCTGCTGCTCCTCGGTATCGAAGTCGGTGACGGTGGTGCCGTCATCCACGTCGCCCATCCGATGGATCCGGCCGCTGTAATACAGGACACGCTCGGTGGTGGTGGTCTTGCCGGCGTCGATATGCGCGGCAATGCCGATGTTGCGGATTTTGGACAAGTCTTCCATAGTCAACTCACGACCCGGCATGCTGGGGCGAGATTTCCGTCTCGCCGCTAGCGCGTGCAGGGTTCCGATCCTGCGCATTGCGGGAGAGGATTCCCGCCTGAGTTGGTGCGAGAAAGGATTCTCGCACCAGCGAACGCAGGCCGGAAAGACTGCGCACTATAAGCGACGACCGGCGGCGGCGGAACAATGCCCGGCATGTTTCGCGTGGCGGGCACCCCACGGAGCGGGTTTGGCAATCCGGCCGGGCGGGGGTATCATGCCCTCGATGGATGAACCTATATGAACGTAGCCGCCATTATTCCGGCCCGCTACGGCTCGTCACGCTTCCCGGGGAAACCTCTCGCTAAAAAGACCGGCAAGTTCCTGATTCAGCACGTTTGCGAGCGGGTCGCCGCGGCAGAGCGGATCGAGCGCTGCATCGTCGCCACCGACGACGAGCGGATTGTCGAGGCAGTACGCTCCTTCGGCGGCGAGGCGGCGATGACCCGCGCGGACCACCCCAGCGGGACCGACCGCATTGCCGAAGTTGTCCGCGAGATGCCGGGCCAGCCGGATGACATCATCCTCAACGTTCAGGGCGACGAGCCGGAGATCGAGCCGGGCTATCTGGACCGGCTTGTGGACCGGCTGGCGGCCGAATCGCCGGAGGCCATCCCGGCGGCGACGTTGGCCTGCCCCTTCCCGCCGGAAAGCGACCCGCGTGACCCGAATAGCAACAAAGTAGTGCTCGATCGGGGTGGCAAAGCGCTGTATTTCTCGCGCGCTCTGATACCATATCCCAGGGAGGAGGCTGCGGTGGCCGACGGCGGCCCGTGGCTTCTGCACCTCGGTGTTTACGCGTATCGCCGGGCGTTTCTGCTCGAATTCGCCGGGTGGGAAGCCAGTCCGCTGGAGCGGGTCGAGAAGCTCGAACAGTTGCGCGTGCTGGAGAACGGCCGCGCGCTGGCGGTGGAAGTCGTCGAGCGGGCGTGTGTCGGGATCGATACGCCCGCGGACTACGAACGGTTCGTGGCGAGAGTGGCGAACGAACAAGCGAGGCAACATGGACGCTGATGCCCTGCTGAACTCGATCCGTGACCAATCAGGCGACACGGAGTTCTACCTGCCGATGCCCGCCGGGTACAAACCGGGTTCCACCAAGTACGTGGTAGTGCTCGGGACGGTGATGAGCGGGTTGGGCAAGGGGATCTTCAGCTCTTCGCTGGCCAAGTGCCTGCAAGACAAGGGGCTGACCGTCGCGCCCATCAAGCTGGAGGGCTACTTGAACATCGACTCCGGCACGCTGAACCCGTACCGGCACGGCGAGGTGTTCGTGCTCGACGACGGCACCGAGTGCGACATGGACCTGGGCACGTACGAGCGGGCGCTCGATCAGGAGCTCACCTGCCTCAACTTCACGACCAGCGGGCAGGTTTACCGGCGGGTGCTCGACCGCGAGCGGACCGGGGGCTATCTGGGCCGCGACGTGCAGATGATCCCGCACGTGACCGGCGAAGTGAAAAACTGCCTCCGCGAACTGGCCGTCGCCTCGCAGGCCGACGTGGTGTTCGTCGAGATCGGCGGGACCGTCGGCGACGTCGAAAACGCCTACTACATCGAGGCCACGCGGCAACTGGCCTTCGAGGAGGGCCGAAACAGCGTATGCTTCGTCGCGCTGACCTACGTGATGGAGCCGCGGATCCTCGGTGAACAGAAGAGCAAGGCGGCCCAGTTGGGGATTCGGCGGCTGATGGAATGCGGGATTCAGCCGCACATCATCGCCTGTCGGGCGCAGAACGCGGTGACGCGGAAGGTGCGGGAGAAGATCGCCCTGTTCTCAAACGTGCCGCCCGACCGCGTCTTCAGCATGCACGACTGCGAAAGCGTATACATGATCCCGGACATGCTGCGCGGGGCCGGCTACGACCGGGCCGTGATCGAATGGCTCGAGCTGGCCGCGCGCATCGATGAGGACGGCGAGCGGCGGGCACGCGAACGGTGGTCGCAATACGTCAGTAGTCTGCGGAGCGCCACGCGGCAGGTCACCATCGGCATCACCGGCAAATACACCGCGGTCCGCGACGCGTACGCCAGCATCATCAAAGCGTTCGAGCATGCCGGCGTGCGGCTGGGCTGCCGCGTGCAGTTGCGCTGGATCGATACTTCCGAGCTCAACGACGACAACGCGGCGGAGGCGCTGGCGGATCTGCACGGGATCGTCGTGCCCGGGGCGTTCGGGACGCGTGGGGCCGAAGGCAAGATCGCTTGCCTCAAATACGCGCGTATCAACGGGCTGCCGTGCCTGGGATTGTGTTACGGCTTTCAGATGGCGGTGATCGAGTTCGCGCGCAACGTGTGCGGGATGGAGGGGGCCGATTCGACCGAGATCGACAACGAGTGCCGCTATCCGGTGATCGACATTCTGCCGGAGCAGAAGAAGATCGAGGGGCTGGGCGGGACGATGCGGCTCGGCGGGCACGACATTCAGGTCAAAGAGGGTACGCTGGCCGGTCGCATGTTCGGGCCGCGGACGCGCATGCGCTTCCGCCATCGGTATGAGGTGGACCCGCGCTACCTGCCGCAGCTCGAGGGCGGCGGGATGGTCTTTTCCGGCAAGTCGCCACGGGCGGAGATCATGAACATTCTCGAGCTGCCGCAGTCGGTGCACCCGTACTACGTCGGCACGCAGGCCCACCCCGAGCTGACCAGCCGCCCGCTGCGGCCACATCCGATGTTCCTGGGCCTGGTCCACGGCGCGCTGTGTCGCGCATATGCCGACTACGACGAGCCGCTTGAATTCGACACCCCGGCCTCATCCACGCCGCCGACCGACCAGCGCCAGCCAACGGTGAAGCCAGCCGGTTAGCGTTGGCCCGGTGCAATCTGGCAACGACCGGGCAAGAGCCGTGCTATAATGCCCGGTGGAGAGTCGGCCATGGACTACAATCAGCACATCATTCGTGATCCGAAAGTCTGCGGCGGCGAGGCGGTGATTCGTGGTACGCGTGTGACACTTCGCACGGTGCTGGCTAGCTTGGCGGAGGGGGCGATGGTGGAGCAGATTCTGCAGGACTTTCCGACGCTGACGGAGGCGGACGTCCGGGCGGTGATCGCCTTCGCCGCGGCTTCAACACAAGAAGACCTGGCCACCCCGAGCACGCCAGGCGCGGTTTAAGGCTGGAGGGCCTGCTCAAGCGCGTGCTGAAACCCAAAAAGGCCGGACGGAAACCCAAGAGGCGGGCGGAATTGGTATGATGTCCCCCGATTTTTCCCCCCAGTTAGAGCCCCTCGCAGCTTGCAGCCGCGCTGTGGGTGGGCTTTATCGCCGATCAAACCCTTGAACCGGTGCGTCCTCGTCGAGATCGAACGACTCAGCGAACGATTTGATCCCCTCAAGGCCAACGAACATACCCATTGGCGTGCCAAGTGCTGGGGTTCTCGCGACAGCGTGCCAAAACCTTACCGAGAAACTGATCCCGTGGCCGTCCAATATGCGGACGGCCTCGGTCGTTGCGGGGGTGTCGTCGCCATAAAGCGTCGAAACTGCCGGCATCTCCTACTCCTTTCCGCCTGAGCTGCCTGTAGCGGCAGCTACAGCGGTCGCTAGCTCATGTGCCTCTGGCCACGCCTCCACCCAATATATCGCGTAGCCGGTCCCCTCGTCAAGGCCTGACTCACTCAAAGTGCCTCGATACGGTGGGACGAGCTCCGCCTGAAGCTGCCCCTTCAACTGCTGACGGCGCGTCGCCCCCGCGAAAGCACGGGTCGTTTTCAGCGGGCCTTCGTCGCCGCCCGGGGTATCGGGCCACTGACCGCCACGCTTCTGAGCTTCCTCCGCGCACACTCCGCAGATTGCCTCTGCCGTGGCCTCAAGGTCCTGCAACGTGACCGAGGCAAGGCCACGACGGCACGCTTCGAGAATCA
>JAUWXH010000509.1 GCA_030616465.1 Planctomycetota bacterium
CTACTCTTGGGCAAAGTCCCCACCAGTGCGAAAAAACCCACTCGTCTCGCTCCAGGTGACGCGACACCCAGACCAGGATGGGCCTCGCCCGCCGTCTTCGCTCACCGAATCCTTCCGGCGGCTGAAACCCGCTCTTGTCCACTATTCGCCTGGTTGCGGCCGTTTGATTTGGTATTTGCGCAGGCGGTAGCGGAGGTTGTCGCGGCTGATGCCGAGTGACTTAGCGGCTTTCGTCTGGTTCCAGTCGTTCTCCTCCAGCGCCTTGACGATCAAAGCCTTCTCGTAACCCTCCAGCGTCGAAGCCACGTCCTCAGTCGGGGCGGGCTTGAGGTCGCCGGCGATCTCACGCGGGAGTTGCTCACGCCCGATTACGTCCGCGTCGCACAGCAGCACGGCCCGCTCGATCACGTTGCGCAGCTCGCGGATGTTCCCCGGCCAGCGGTAGGCGGACAACAGCGACGCCGCCTCCGAAATCACCTGCGGCTGCGGGCAGCCAAAGTCCTTGGCCGTCAGATCGACGAAGTGTTCCACCAGCAGGGAGATATCTTCGCGGCGGTCGCGCAGCGGGGGCATGTGAATCGGGAACACGTTCAGCCGATAGTACAGGTCTTCCCGAAAATCCCCCTTCTCCATCGCGTCCTTCAAGTCGCGGTTGGTGGCGGCAATGATGCGGACGTCGCAGGTGATGGTCTGGGTTCCGCCCACGCGGACGAACTCACGCTCCTGCAAGACGCGCAGCAGCTTGATCTGGGTCGAGCGGCTGATGTCACCGATCTCATCAAGGAAAATCGTTCCCCCATCGGCCAGCTCGAAGCGGCCCATCTTCTGCCCCAGCGCGCCGGTGAAGGCCCCGGCCTCGTGCCCGAACAGCTCGCTTTCCAGCAGCGTTTCCGGCAACGCGGCACAGTTGATCGCAATGAAGGGACGGGCCTGCCGCGGGCTGACCGCGTGGATCCGCCGGGCGCTCAGCTCCTTGCCCGTACCGGTCTCGCCCAGCAGCAGCACGGTGGCGTTGGTGGCGGCGACGCGGTCGCACAGTTGGATAACCTCTTTGAGCGCTCCGCTGTTTCCGACGATCGGTTGCTCCTGCCGGGCCCCTTCGCGCAGCCCGAGGTTCTCCCGCTTGAGCGCTTCGTGCATCTGCGCGTTTGAAGTGCTGATCGCGGCCAGGTTGGCGAAAACCTGGAGGATCGTCAGGTCGCGCTCGGTGAATTCCTGGCCGCCGCGCTTGTTGAGCACCTCAACCACCCCGATGTTTTCGTCCCGGTAGCGCAGCGGGGCGGCCAGCAACCCGCGTGTCGTGAACTGGAACTTCTCGTCGATCCCGCCGAAGAAGTCCGGGTGTTGCCGGACGTCGGGCACCAACATCGGCTTGCCCGTGGCGGCGACCCGCCCGGCGATGCTGACGTTCACCTCGAACTCCTCGCCGTCCTGCACCTCGCCCCGCGCGCCCACCGCCGCCTTGAAAACCAGCTTGTTTCGCTGGCGGTCGAGCAGGAGGACGGAGCTGGCCTCCGCGCTGAGCACGTCGGCAGCCGAGCGGGCGATGGCATTCAGCGTAACCGGGAGCTCAAGGCTGGCGTTGATGGCGGCCGAGGCCTCCAGCAAGGCCGCCAGCGTGCCCTCGTCGATGAATCCGGATGGAACAGAGACGGCCTTTTCGGTCATGGCTATGCTCCCGCGCGATCCGCCGCCCGGGCTCTCACATGCCCGTCGCCGCGGTCGTGGCCGGCGTATCGGACTTCGCCCGGCAGGCCGGGTTGGCCCCGGAGATTATCGGCCGGCCTCAATTGAGGGCCGGAGCTTAGCGGCGTCGGCGACTATACTTATGTGCCGGAGCGGGTCGCGTCAGGGCGTCTTGCGCTCATCCAGTACGCCCAGTTGACCCGATAGGGACATGCTTCGCAAGCACGATCGGCGGCATTTGGGAAAGTCCTGCGGGCACCCGAACCGGTCTGGGCCGGAAGCGTAAAGAGGTCAGAGGCCGTGGACGAGAAGCGCGACGAAGAGCTGCTGGCGGATCACCTGGCCGGCAAACCCGGCGCCTTCGACGTCTTGGCCCGCCGCGACGTGAACGGACTGTTCGGGTTCTTGTGCCGCTTCGTCGGCAACGCTGCCGCCGCCGACGACC
>JAUWXH010000124.1 GCA_030616465.1 Planctomycetota bacterium
CTACTCTGCGGGCCGGGCGAGCTGCATCGCCTGCCGGCCCTGCTGGCAGACGTCCGCCGGCGGCCCGAAAGGGTCAGCGCCCTGGCCGACAGCAGGTCGCGCCGCACGGCGGTTTTCCAGCGGGCGCTGGAGTACGACAGCCTGGAGGCGCTCGACCTGTCGCGTGCTCCCGGTCCGGAAGACAACGTGCTCCAGTCGTACGTCCGCGTGCAGCGCGGGTGCGACAAATTCTGCACGTTCTGCGTGGTGCCGTTCACCCGCGGGCCGGAGCGCAGCCGTCCGCCGAGCCACATCATCGACGAGGCCAAGTTGCTGGTCGCGCGGGGCTGCCGCGAGATCACGCTGCTGGGCCAGACCGTCAACTCCTATCTCCACCAGGAGAACGGTCGGCCGCTGCGCTTCGCGCAATTGCTGGAGCGCGTTCACCAGATCGAGGGGCTCGACCGCCTCCGCTTCGTGACCAGCTTTCCGGCGGATTGGGACGAAGACATCTTCCGCGTCATGCGTGACTGCCCGCGCGTATGCTCCTATCTGCACGTCCCCGCCCAAAGCGGCTCCGACCGCATCCTCAAGGCGATGCGCCGCGGCTACACCGCCGGCGAGTACCTCAAGCTGATGGACACCGCCCGCAAGTACGTGCCCGATATCTCGCTCGCGGGCGACTTCGTCGTCGGCTTCTGCGGCGAGACCGCGGCGGACTTCGCCGCGACGGTCGATATGGTCCGGCGGGTGGAGTACAAGAGCCTGTTCGTGTTCAAGTACTCGCCGCGGCCCGGAACGGTGGCCGATCGCAACAACCGCGACGACGTGCCGAACGTGGTCAAAGCTCGGCGAAACAACGAGCTGCTCGCGATCCAGTCGGAAATCAGCCTGAAGCAGAAGCGGGCTTTGATCGGCCGGACGGTCGAAGTCCTGGTCGAGGGCTGCAGCAAGGCCGCCCGCAAGGTCGCCCGCAAGGCCGTAGGGCAGGCCGAGTCTTCGAGACCTGCCGCCTCGCCTGCCACCTCGCCCGCTCGGCCCCAAGGCTGCGAACACGACCGCGGCAACGAGGTTTCCGCCGACAAAAGCCGCCAGCTCGTCGGGCGAACACCCGGCGACCTGATCACCGTCTTCGACGGCGAGGAGTCACACATCGGGGCGCTCGTCCGCGTCCGGGTCGCAGACGCCTCACCACTGACACTCTTCGGCCGGATCGAAGCGATCGTCTCGCCGCGGCGACGCCCGTCGGCGCAGACCGGTACGCCGCTAACCCTGATCTCGCCGACCTAAGTGAACGCTCGAGAGGGTGCTGGGCGGGATCGGCGCGGCAACCACGATGAAGGAGCGAACCATACCCGCCTACCACGTTCTGCTGGCAGCGTTAACTGTGGCGCTCTCCGCTAGCACTTACGCGGAAGAAGATTGGGATGCAAAGCTCGAAGCAATGAGCAAGCAGGCCGACTGCGTCGTGCTCGGGCGGGTGAACCAAATTGTCTCAACCACGGACGCGGATGGCGAGACCATTGTGGTCGGAACGGTCCGGGTGCAGCGATACTTCAAGCGTGTCTCGGATGCCAAGACGCCCGATATCGAGCTACACTTCCCCGGCCGGCGCGACGTGCCGCCGGACCGTGATGACAGCATCCTGTTCCTGCGGAAGCGGCCCGACGGCAACCGCTACGAGATCATCTATCGTTGGGACAAGCGCTCGGCAGACCGCGTATGGGAAGCCGTCGCGCGCGTCGATAGGCACACTCGAATTCCCAACATGCCGAAACCGCCCAAGACCACGGACCCCATTACGGTATCGTTGGCCGCCGACGACGGTCAGGGCCGCGCGTTGACCAAAGTCCAGTCGAAGCGAAGCGACCTGGTGCTGCTGGTACAGTTCGAGAACGTCGGCGACGCCGCGCACTGCGTGATGCCCTGCCTGGACGGCTCGCTCGTGCAGTGGCGCTACCCGCACTACGAGCTGGAGGTGTTCGACGCGCAAGGCCAGCCGCCGCCCCGGGTCGGTGTGGGGCGTTGCGGAAACGTCGATCCCTGGCGCACGAGGGACTTTGTGTCGTTGCAGCCCGGCGAAGTGTTTCGCACGCGCGCACCGACCTACTATCTGCCGCACCGTCTCGGCACGTACAAAGTGCGGTTGAAGTACACCGCGAAGCGCGATTTGTCGCTGAAAGGCCTTTCACTCGGCGAGAACGAGAAGGGCGTCGCCGAGCTGATGAAGACTGTGTGGGAGGGGACCGCCATATCAAACTGGATCGAGCTGCGAATCATACCGGACGCCTCGGGGCCGGGGGAGTAACCACCGGCACTGTTGCTCGTCGAACGTGCGCCACGACCTCCGGGGCAAGCGGCTTGCGCAAGGACCTCGCCCTGATCCGGTCGAGTCTTCCATCCCGCCGTGCAGGCGCCGGCTGGAACCGTCCCACCGATCCAGGAGCTGGCGTAACATATGGCCATGCCCGTTTCTGGACTCGAGGAATGTCCTGAGTGTGGCAGCGACTTACGCGGTTTGCCGCCGCCGGGGCGCTGTCAGGAATGCGGATTCCAATACGACGAGTCCACCCGTGTGTGGCGTTCGCGCCAGCCGTGGCAGCGCCATGCGCTGGTCTACTTCGTCATCGGCACAGCGATCGGGCTGCTGCTGGCGATTATCTACCGGCTTGTCCGCGGGCACGTTCCTTATCCTGTGTTCCCGCTGCTGTTCGGCTTGGTCTACGCGGCCGGCGGACTGCTCATCCGCCGGGTGCTCACGGGCCGGCTATCCGAACGCTTCGTCGCCGTCACGCCGAAAGGCATTCTCGTCGGGACACGCCGGCGAAACAGCCTGATTGCGTGGGACGACGTGGATCGCGTCTCGCAGCCGAAGGGCGTGCCCAAGATCCAGCGGCACAGCAGTGGCGTGCCGGTAGTGCTGGAAGACGTGTTCGAGAGGTCGGAAGACATCGCCGCGTTTCGGGCGGAGGTAAAGGCCGCCAAGAAACGCTACGCAAACGGCGCTGGGAACTCGGTACCGGACGGTCCATCGGCTCGTGGCCAGTCCGGATAAACTGCTTACGCGACTCGCCACGCGCCATGGGCGACTACATGGCCAGCCACAGTCTGAGATCATGCATGCAACTCGGGCGATCGGTGTGTTATACTGACTAGGTACCATTCTTGCCCTGGATACGCGACGTTGGAGGGTTCGTGATGCGACGCTGTGCTCTTGCCTGTCTTGGTCTGTCGGTCATGGGGCTCATTGGGCTGCCGGCCTATGGCCAGTTAGACTACGTCGATCGCTCCTGGGGGTTGCAGACCCCGCAGATGGAGGGCGGCAAGACCGAGCTCGAGTTCGGCGACGTCAACGGCGACGGCCACGTGGACATCGTCTCCATCGGCGACCACGGCTCGCCCTACATCAACACGCAAGAGCACGGGGTCATGGTCTGGTTCGGCGACGGGACCGGGAACTGGTCCGTCTACCAGAACGGCAATTTCGGCTACGGCGGTATCGCCCTCGGCGACGTCAATAACGACGGCCTGATGGACGTCGGCTACGGCATGCACCACGATTACTCCGGAACCGACTTCGGCGACCAGCTTCTCGAGGTCGCCCTCGGCGACGGCACCGGCCAGAACTGGACGCCCTGGGACGACGGCCTGGCAACCAACGGCGAGACCTGGGGCATGTTCGGCACCGATTTCGCCGACATCGATAACGACGGTGATCTTGACCTCGGCTCGACCTCCTTCGGCTGCTGCAACGGCGTGCATGTCTACCGAAATAACGGTGACGGCACGTGGACGCAGACCTTCGGTTCCTCGGGTGGCAACTCGGCCTCGATCTTCGCGTTTGGCGACATCAACGGCGACGGCTTCGCCGATTGCGCGTCCGCCCGCGGCTCTGATAACGACACCACCTACCTCGGCGACGGGAACGGCGGCTTCACGCCCGCGGACGGCAACCTACCACTGCCGCCCTGGGGTGGGCGCCGGGGCGTCTCGCTCGGCGACGTCAACGACGATGGGCGCGACGATCTGGCGTTCGTCACCGACACCGGCGGCATAGCGGTCTGGTCCTGGGTCAGCCCGGGCACGTGGCAGAATCTGTCGGGCGACCTGCCGGCCGCCGGCGGCTTCTACCATACCCAGATCGCCGACATGAACCTCGACGGCCACGGCGACATCGTCGCGTTCGATCCGGGCGATCCGAACGGACTACTGGTCGTCTACGCCGGTGACGGAACCGGAAACTGGCAGCTCGTCGCGTCGGTTGCCACCCCAGAAAGCTGCGGCTGTGCTGCCTTCCGGGCCGGCGTGGACGCGGACCACAACGGCTATCCCGACATCACCTTCGTGGCCGAGGAAGACTGCGGCATGTTTGGCGGGACCAACCGCCCGCGTTTCTACGCCGAAAGCTCGACGCCCGCCATAACATGGATTCACCCCGCGCTTCCGCGGGGCGGCGAGACGTTTTACGCCGGCTCGGTTCAGTTCATCGACTGGCACGCGGCGGACCCGCTCGGACAACAGCCGCTCATGACGATCGAACTATCGAAAAGGGGGCCCGATGGTCCCTGGACTACGGTTGCCACCGACGTGCCGGACAACGGCCGCTTTCAGTGGCGCATTCCGCCGAACGTGCTCACGTCCGCCAATTGCTACCTGCGATTCCATCTGGACGAGGCCGTCGCCGTCACGCCGGCGCCGTTTACTATCATTGGAGTTGACTGCCCCGGTGACCTCGACGGCGACGGCGACACCGATCAGTCCGACCTGGGTATCCTGCTGAGCGATTGGGGCTGCGACGATCCAGTGAACGGCTGCACCGGTGACCTGGATGGTGACGACAAGACGGACCAGGCCGACCTCGGCATCCTGCTTTCGGATTGGGGTTGCGTTCCGTAGCTCTACGGCCGCGACAGAGCCCGGCCGCTACATCCTGCCCTGAGCGGCATGCAAGCGACTGTACATAGCGCCTTGACCCGCACGGACGATGCGATCCTCCAGGTCGAGAACCTGCGGACCCACTTCCCCGTTCATCGGAGCGCTCTCGGTGGAGCGCGCGGCTGGGTCAAAGCCGTGGACGGCGTCTCGTTCGAGGTCGAACGCGGCCGGACGCTCGGGCTGGTCGGCGAAAGCGGCTGCGGCAAGACCACCCTCGGCCGCACGATCCTACGGCTGATCCCCGCCACAGCCGGCAAAGTCTACTTCGAAGGCACCGACGTGTTCGGCCTCCCGCCAGCCGAGCTGCGCCGCTTGCGCCGGCAAATGCAGATCATCTTTCAGGACCCGCTGGGCAGCCTGAACCCGCGGATGACCGTTGAGACCATCGTCGGCGAGGCGCTCGGCGTGCACCGGTTGACCCGCTCGGCCCGTCAACGACACCAACGCGTCGCCGAATTGCTGGGCTGGGTCGGGCTCTCGGCGGACCACCTGCGCAGCTACCCGCACGAACTCTCCGGCGGACAGCGGCAACGCGTCGGCCTGGCGCGGGCGTTGTCGCTCGAGCCGAAGTTCATCGTGTGCGACGAGCCGGTCTCGGCCCTGGACGTCTCGATCCAGGCGCAGATCCTCAACTTGCTGGCCGACTTGCAGCGCGAGCTGCGCCTGAGCTACCTGCTCATCGCCCACAACCTCGCGGTCGTACGCCACTTCTGCGACGAGGTGGCCGTGATGTACCTCGGCAAGATCGTCGAGCACGCCCCCGCCCAAGAGCTGTTCCACAGCGCGCGGCACCCTTACGCACAGGCGCTGCTGGCCGCCGCCCCGGAACCCGATCCACGTAGCCGCCGTGAACGCGGCACGGTTCTCGGCGGCGAGGTCCCCAGCCCACTCGACCCGCCGCCCGGCTGCGCGTTCCACCCGCGCTGCCCGCTGGCGGACGAGCGCTGCCGACGCGAAACGCCCGCTCTGCGGCAACACGACGGCCCCTCGGCCGCACACCGCGTCGCGTGCCATCTGGCTGTGGAAACCACCAGCCCAAGTCCATCGCAAAGTCCGGTCGGCTGAAGCCGACCGTCACTGCCAAACGCCGCGGGTTCATCTACCCGTCCAGCGAGATCTACGGCGGGATCGGCGGGTTCTGGGACTACGGCCCGCTGGGCATCGACCTGAAGCGAACGGTCGTCTATGCCGCCTGAGAAGGGGGACGCCGCATACTTGTGGGACATGCTGGACGCGGCCGATGATCGGGGAGGCGAGCGAAGGTGACCTACCGCAAGCTTGTTAAGGTCCTCGAAGACGACGGCTGGTTCCTGGAACGCGTGTCTGGCAGTCATATGCAGTATCGCCATCCGACGAAGCCGGGTACCGTTACCGTGCCGGCCGGAGGTAAAATGGCGAAAGAGGTGCCGCCCGGGACGCTCAACAGCGTTCTGAAACAGGCCCGGCTCAGTCGAGGATGAGACCATGGAGTACGTGGCAGTGATCGAGAAGGCCGAGGACGGCAGCTTCTCGGCCTATGTGCCGGACTTGCCAGGGTGCGTCACGTGTGGCGACAGCGTAGAGGGGGTCCGCCGGCTGATCGAGG
>JAUWXH010000546.1 GCA_030616465.1 Planctomycetota bacterium
CCGCCCTCGCCGCCCTCGCCGCCCTCGCCGCAGAGCGCGAACCGACCGTCGGCCGTCTGCTCCACCAATCCATCGACGAGCAGCGAATCCAGGGCGTGGTCTCGCTGCGCGGGGTCTGCCGTCCACGCGACGTCGAGAGCCCCGCGACTGACGGGAAAGGGGCTGGCGCGCAACACATCGAGCAGCCGACCCCGCACCTGACGATCGGTGCCGGCATAGCGTTGTGTTCGGCGAGGCGGTCCGGCGCTCGCTGGAAAGCCCAGCGATCGCCACGCGCAGTGGGGCAACGGACACGAACCGCATCGGGGCGCGCGTGCCGTGCACACCGTCGCGCCTAATTCCATCAGTGCAGCCGAGAACTGCGGGGCAGTCGCGTCGCCGGGCAGCAGGGCGGCGACATCATCGAGGTCACGCGTGGTTGGCGTCCCCGCGTCCCCGCTTCCGTGCACCGCCCTGGCCACCACCCGCCGGACGTTGGTGTCCACTACCGGGACTCGTTGCCGGTATACGAAGCACGCGACGGCGCGGGCTGTGTACGTTCCCACGCCTGGAAGTGACAGGCGCGTGTCGACATCGAGTGGTACGACATCGCCGTACTGTGCTGCGATCACCGTCGCGCATTCGTGTAGCCGCTTGGCCCGCCTCGGGTAGCCGAGCTTCCCCCACGCCCGCAGGACATCGGCCGCGCTGGCTGCCGCGGTTGTCGACGGTGTAGGCCAGCGTGCGATCCATTCCAGCCAGATCGGTTCCACCCGCGACACCGGCGTTTGTTGCAACATGAATTCACTGACCAGGATCTGCCATGCCGAGATGCCCGGACGTCGCCACGGCAAGTCCCGCTGTTCGGTTGCATACCAGGCCAATAGCTGTTTGGAATGGATCATCAACGCCTACTCCGGCACAATGTCGGCCATGCCCAATACGAGCCCGGCCGCTGCGTGGAAAGCACTTAAGGAGGGTAACGAGCGATTCGTTGCCGGCAAGCCGGCCCATCCCAGCCAGAGCATCGAATTCCGAGCCCGCCTCGTCAAGGGGCAGAAGCCCACCGCGGTGCTGTTCGGTTGCGATGACAGCCGGGTGGCCGCCGAGATCATCTTCGACCAAGGGCTCGGCGACATGTTCGTGGTTCGCACCGCGGGACACGTCATCGACGGGGCGGTGCTCGGTTCGATCGAGTACGCGGTCACCGTCCTGAAGGTGCCGTTGATCGCCGTCCTCGGGCATGAAAGCTGCGGGGCCGTTCAGGCGACATTGTCGGCGCTGGACGACGGGGTGCTGCCGGACGGCTACGTGCGCGACGTCGTGGAGCGGGTCATGCCATCCATCCTGCTGGGTCGCCGCGATGGCCTCGATCGCGTCGATGAGTTCGAGGCCAGGCATGTCATTGAGACCGGCAACCAACTACTGAACAGGTCAACGGCGATCGCCGCGGCGGTGAGTTCGGGCGACCTTGCCGTCGTCGGCCTGACCTATCACCTGGCCGATGGACAAGTGAACTTGCGCGACCACTTCGGCGACATCGGCGAAGACTGAGCGGCGCTCTCCGCCTTCGCGCAGGCGTCCCCGCAAGCGGGTGGGCCCACAGCTTGCTATGGGGAGTGCCCCCACATCGGCGACACGCCGGGCAACCTCGGACAAGGTCGCATGACCGCGCCTTACCGTGACGTTGTGCTGGATCTAGAACCGCATGGCCCGTTGCCCAACCAGATTTACTGGAGGCGCAGGGCGTTGGCGCTCGGCATCGCCGTGCTCGTCATCGGTGTGATCGCGGCAATCGTTGCGGT
>JAUWXH010000444.1 GCA_030616465.1 Planctomycetota bacterium
CGATCGGGCCGACCTCGCCGGCACAGAAGAAGCCCGCCACCGGCAGTGAGCCGCAGTGCTGAGCGATCGCGCGCGCGTCGTGGTGCGGACGGGAAAACAGCCGCGTGCCCCGGCCGCTACAGTCGAACAGCAGCGCGCCGGCGGCGGACGCGCTTTGGGTTACAGACAGCAGGGAAGCCAGGTCTTCGGAGGCGGCCTCGCCGTCGCGCACGTGAAACTGAATCGTCTGCCCGATGCGGACCAGGTCGTTCAGGGCCATCGCGCCGCTGTTCGTGTCAAAGCCGATCGGATTGCGGATCAGGAAGTCCCCGCGGGCAAACTTGTCCTGATACTCGTTGATCACGCGCCCGATCAGCAGGCCCCGTCTGCGGGCCAACTCGCGGTCCTGGACCGGCGAATCCGCCAACATCTCCGTCACCACGGCCAGCGGCGGCTTTCCGCCGAGCTGGTAGATGACGTTTCTCTCCGCCTTGGTAATCACCAGGTGGCGGCCGATCGGGCGACAGCCCTGCGAGACCACCGTGTCCACCTGGACGTTGCCCCACAGCCCGACGCCGGTCAGCCCATGGTGCAGCGTCTGGCCGTCGAAGACGAGGGCGTTCTGTCCGGGCTCTTCGGCCGCCGAGGCCATTCCGCCGATGGCCGGCCGGTCGGGGTAGGCAGCCTCCAGTTGCTCCAGCAGCTCCAGCACGTTGAAGCTGAACGGGTCGCCGAGCAGGAGGAAGTGGGGGGCCACATCCGGGGTGAGGGTCAGGTGCTCATGGAGCGCCTCGGGCGAGTCGAACCGCTCCAGGTCCTCCTGCGACAGGTGAAACGAGCGTAGCCGCGCGCCCGGCAGCGACGCCGCCCACAGCGCCAGTGCCGGCCGACTTTCGTACTCGCGGTCGCCGCGGATGACGGTCTCGGCGGTCGTGCCGATGAAAGCTTGCGGCCGCAGCAGGTCCTGGAGCCGGAGCGCGATCTCCTCGATCTCGTCCTCGAAGTGCGCGCTGGCGAACAGCAGGCACAGATCGACGCGTCGATCGGGAAGCGCCGCGCTGAGCTGCCCGGCCAGTCCCCGGGCCGTCTGCTCGCGCCCGACCTCGGTTGCCAAGGCTGTGGCGATCTTCATCGTCTCGTCGGCACTCATACACCTTATTGTAGGCGTACGAGCAGCCGCATCAAAGTGTGTGTTCGGCTAGGCGCGGGGCGAAATGCCGAGGCCGGGTTGGTCGCCGAGCTCGATCACGCCGCCGCTGCGTGTAATGCCGTCGAACGGGTCGTCGGCCAGCAGCAGGTGCCCGTCCAGATCGGCCAGATCGACCAGCGTCGCGATTTCCAAGGCCGGGGCGATCGCTAAGCTGCTGCAGACAAAGCACCCCAGCATCACCTGCATGTCGAGCGCCCGGGCGATGGTGACCATCAGCAGGGCCTCGCGAATCCCGCCGCACTTGGTGAACTTGATATTGATCCCGTCCACATACCCGTGCAGCCGCACCACGTCGGCCGGGCGCTCGCAGCTTTCGTCGGCGAAGATGGGGACGAGGGCAAGTCCGCGGAGCTCGGCCATGGCCCGCCAATCCTCCTTACGCAGCGGCTGCTCGATCATCGCGGGCCGAAAACGGACGAGTTCCTTGATTCTGCGGGCGGCCTCCCGCGGCTCCCAGGCCTGGTTGGCGTCGAGCAGCAGCGGACCGTCAAAGGCTTCGCGGATCACGGACAGCACCTCGTGGTCGTGCTCGACGCCGACCTTGACCTTCAACGCGTCGAACCCGGCCGCGAGGGCCTCTTCCAGCTTCACGCGGATCTCGTCCAGCTCGGCCACGCCGATGGTGAAGGTGGTCTGCTTGCGTGGGCGGTCGAGCCCGAGCAGCTTCCAGACGGGGATGCCGAGGCGCTTGCCGGCCCAGTCGTGCAGGGCGGCGTCCACGCCGGCGATTGCCGCCCGCTGGCCGTCGAACTGCTCGATCAGGCACGTGATAATGTGCTGGATGGCGAAGGGATCGTCGCCGAGCAGCGGGATCATGGCGTCGAGGGCGGCTTCGGAGGATTCGAGCGATTGCCCGTAGAGCGTCGAGGGCACCACCTCGCCCAGCCCGACGACCCCGTCGTGCTCCAGCTCGACGACGATCGTTTCCTTCTCGTCGACCGCCCATTGCGCGGTGGCGAAGCGGTGTCGCGGGCGGATTCGTTGTCGATGCCGGTCGAGCTTCATACCGTCCAGCTCCCGTCGTCGGGGGGTTCGTCGTCGGTCACCACGTCGTCCAGGGCCGAGATGCTGATGATCGCCTGTCGCTCGACGAACACCCGGCGGCGGTTCGTGCGGCGCACGCCGGTCGCTTCGAGCTCATGGGCCTGGTTGACGTAGACCTCCTTGGTGCTGTGCCCATCGTTGCGGTCATGCACGTCGGCATCGGTGAGCCAGTAGCCGCGGTCGTCGTACGACTCCAGTCGGCCGATGTAGATCATCGGACCCGGCGTATCGAGCACGACCCGCCGGTTCAGAAACGTGTCCAGGCTGTTTCCGCTCATTCGCTCCTGCCGTTGCATACGCCCGGGCGAACGTGGTCCCGGTGTAGGGACCAGCGTGGTATTGTACCGCGACGACGGCGAAGGACGAACCCGACCCGGCCGGACTCCCCGGACAAACGCCATGGCGATCCGCACTGATCAGGCCATCGTGCTGCGACTGAGCGACTACTCCGAGTCGTCGCAGATCGTCTCGTTGTTCACGGCCGGCAGCGGCCTGGCACGGCTGATCGCCAAG
>JAUWXH010000269.1 GCA_030616465.1 Planctomycetota bacterium
ACGCGCTCGCCGCCGTTGTCCAGGTTGCCGCCGTAGCCGCCGGCCAGCGGCACGGTGTCGTCGATGCCGTAGTAGCTGCGGAAGTCGGTCACGCGGTCGTGGTTGTCCTCGTTGTCCGGGTTGAACGACAGGACGACCAGCGTGCCGCCGGCCGGAAGGATCGTGTCCTCGTCGAACTCCATGTCCACGCCCTTGCGCAGCCGCCAGTCGGCCAGGTACTGCGGCTGGCCCGGGTGCGGATTGTCCAGCATCTCGGCCAGGTTGATCGCCTCGCCGGTCGGGTTGTGCAGCTCGATGAACTCCAGATCGCCCGGGGCGATGCCGCCGAGGCCGTCCGGGTCGGGCGGGTTGTACATCACTTCGCTGATGATCACCGGGCCGATGCGCGGGCCGCTGTTGGGCTCTTCCAAGGTCTGGGCGGTCATGGGGTACAGTTCGCCGCTGGCGTTGGGCCAGCGCCCGAGCGATTCGGCGCTGGGGGCCGCGCCGAAGTCCACGTGGTCGGCGAACGCGGTGAGGTTGCCCTGCGGGTCGGCCTTCATCAGCCACACGTCGTCGCCTTGGGCGCCGTCGAGGGCGAAGTCGAGCGGGTCGTCGTTGGCCGGATCGTCGTCCAGGCCCGTCGGATTGAAGTGAGACTCATCGAACACGATGTACTCGCCCGGCCACAGCAGCGTCTTGCCCGACTCGCCCAGGTCGAGCACGGGGATGCGGTACTTCTTGTAGTTGCCGTTATTCGGATTCCAGTCCCAGCCCCAGGAGTCGCTCAGGTACCAGCCGGCGACGTCCACCTTCTTTTTGCCGGCGTTGTACAGCTCGATGGCGTCGACCGCGGGCCAATCGGTGTGGGTGAGCACCTCGTTGATCACCACGCCGACCACCGGCACGAGAGCCGGTCCGCCCGGCGAGCCGCCGTATTCGAGGCTGGGACGCCAGTTGTCATCATTGTCATAGTCACCCGCCGTATCGAGCACCTCCAGCGAGGCTCCCTTGCCGGCGGGCCGGCCGGGCCAGTTGCCGCCGTCGTTGTAGCTGAAATCCACGATCGGCGAACCGGTGACGTCGGCCAGCGTGAGCCGCTCGCCGTCGTCGTTGAGCCGGGTGGGTTCCGTTTCGTCGAGTTGCGGGAGAAACGGGCCGACCAGGTTGTCGACGTCGTGGTAGCGGAGGTTGAATGCGTCCGGATTCCGCGCCACCACCACGAACTCGTCGGGGGCGAGCTGGGTTACGCCGCTGCCGGTAAAACTGAAAACGATGCCGTCGGTGAAATGCACGCCCGAGATGTCGAGCGTCCCGTCGCCGGTGTTCGTCAGTTCGATAAACTCGAAGTCGTCGGCCGTGAAAGCAGGGTCGACGGCCCGTTCCTCCGGCGTGGCGTCGGCCGGGTGGTACATCACCTCGGTGATGCGGAGGTCGGTAAACAGCGGGCTCTGGGGCGGGATGGTGATCAACTGCACCGGCTCGGACCAGTGGCTCCAGCGGCCGGTGTCGTCCTTCATGCGCACCCGCACGCGGTAGGTGTGCCCCACCTCCAACGCCCCGGCCGGGATGGTGACGGTATTCTCGAAGGTGTCCAACTCGCCGCTTTCCCAGGCGGGCGTCACCTCGTAGATCCGGGGCGAGTCGGGATCGTAGCCTGGTGCGTTAGGGTCGGTCATCTCGCCCACGCGCCACTCCATGGCCGCAAACGTGTCGTCGCCTTGCGGATCGTCTTGCGGATCGCTGAACGCGCCGGTCTGGAAGGTCAACTGGTCGATGGGCACTTCGGCCGAGCGGGGGAAGCCGGGCGAATTCGGCTTGCCGGGCGTGGCGGCCACGAAGTACTCTTCGGCGGCCTCCACGCCGGTGGCAATCAGCTCCGGAAGGACGAGAAACTGGCCGTCCGCCGCGTCGTGGTTCAGCCCGTGAATCGCCAGCACGTTCACGCCCGGCTGCAACAGCCCCAGGTATTGGCTGATCTGGTAATCTTCCCACTCCAGCGACTCCGCGTCGCTGCGCGGGTCGGTGGCCGTGGAGTTCCAGGCCGGCACCGCCGGCGGCGGCGGCGCGTTGGCGCCTTCCACCCTCTGGCCGTTGAGATAAGCCACGAAGCCGTCGTTGTATTTCATTCGCAACGTCAAGGTGTCGAACACGCTCGGCTCGTCCATGGCGAAAGTGAAGCGGGCCCAAAGCGAGGCGTTGGTGCCGTACATCTCCGATTCCACGTCGGTTTGGATGGCCTCTTTCAGCCCCGGCGCAACCAGGCTGTAGCCGATGCCCGTCGTGGGGCCGCTGAGGAAGGGCGTGGTGATGACCGTGTTCGACAGGCCCATGTTCTCCGGCCCCCGCCACGTCCAGTTGGAGGCGTTGTCGTTGTCGACGTTGCCCTGGCGTTGGAGCGTGAAAGTGGAACTGGTGTTCCTCGCCACCGGGGCGCCCTTCCAGGCGCCCGGCGTGGCGTAGCTGACGCCGTTTACATCCACGTTCAGGCCCTGCAAATCCTCGCTGCTGTAACCCCAGACGACGAACTCGGCCACGCGGCCGCTGCTCTCGACGATCATCACCCAGCCCGGGCCCGTGGTGCCGAAGTTGATGATGTTGCCCCAGTAGTGCTCTTCGGCCACCGGGTCGTTGGGATCGTAGAAGTACTCGTTGCTGCGGTAGAGCACTTCGTTGTTGGCCACGCTCTCGGGCAGGTCCCAGGTGTCTGCGTTGACGCCGTTGATGCCGCCGAACGGATCGTTGATGGCCACGAACCAGTCGGCGGTCAGCCCCGTGGCGCCGGAGAGATTCTGGATCTCGACGTAGTCGGGCTTGCGGGTGCCGACCTCGGTGATCAGCAGCGGCGACCGGCCGCCGCTGCCACGCCAGGAGAAATCGTCAAGATCGGGATCGGTCCAGCCGGCGACCGGCCCGTCAGGCACCAGGTAGCTCAGCGATTGGCCCTGGGAAAGCACGTACTGGGGCGTACCGCGCGTGAGGCCGTACGACACGTCGGTGTGCTGTGTCGGAAAGTTCGGGTACTCGTTGTGCGCGAACGTCCGGCCGTCCTTCTTTACCAGGGCCACGCTCTCGTTGCCCGCGTCGGCGTCCAGCTTGAACGTGGTGTGCAGGTAGCCGTTCTGGTCGACGTAGTAGTCCTTGCCGTCGGGCGGGTTTTTCCCTTCGCCGGACGCCATCACCAGCAGGTACTCGCCCGGCTCGAGCACCAGGTCGACCTCGGGGGCGTCGGGGAACTGCCATTTATCCGGGTTGCCCTCACAGTCGGTCAGATACCAGCCGGTCAGATCGACGGTCTGGCCGGTCGGGTTGTAGATTTCGATCCAGTCGGGCGTGTCGACGGTGCCGTCCAGCAGCGTGGTATACAGCGTGGTGTCGTTGCTGGCCATGAACTCGTTGACCACCAGCGAAGTCCCGTCGAGCAGCAGCCGGGGCTCCAGCGGCTCGAAGGCCAGCCGGCCGTAGCGTGTGGCCTTCGATTCAACCGTTGCTGACCAGCGACGATACAACCTTCCGAACGTCAACCAATTTCCTTTACTCGGTCAGGGCATGAAGAATGACCACATGGGGCATCAGCTTACACCCACCTAACGCGAGTTCCAATCGATTCCGGCACGGGTTCGATTCATTACCCCCTATTATGTCAGAAGTGTCAAAAGAGAGCAACTGCGTTGCGGAAGCGCGGTCCGCCCTTTCGCCAAACACCGTCGAGATTCCTGTAATTGGCCTCTTACATTGCGCGCCCCATCTCCGCACGATTAGAGCGAAACTGTGGGACCGAGATGATACTGTCTCTGAGCGGCTTACTCGTGTGAAATCGCGCTCTTCCTCAGCGTGATGGTGTGAATCAGCTCGTCGTCGATACTGTAGATCTGATACGTGACTTCGGGGTCCGGCTTCGTGGTGTCGAAGGTAAGCTGCCCGAAGGAGCACTTGGCGTTGTAGCTGAACAGGCAGCCGGGCTGCGCGCCGTGGGTGTGGACGTTCGTCAGGCGCGAGCTTTCGAATTCGTACAACGGATAGCCCCGCCGGCGATCGATTCGCCACACGTCGGAGCGGTGACGGTCGGCCGAGAGCAGGATCACGCCGTCGATCTTCCTCTTGTCCAGGAAGGAAAAGATTTCCTCGCGTTCGGCCTGAAAGCCTCGCCAGGTGTCGTTGCTGCTGCCCTTGGCATTCAGCACCCAGGGCACCGGAGAGGCCAGCACCTTGAACTCCGCCCGAGAATGCCTCAGCGCGTCGAAGAGCCACGCCTTCTGCACGGGTCCCAACATGCCGGGCTTTTCGTCCTTGGGGTTGGTGCGATAGAAGCGACCATCGAGCATGAAGAAATCGACGTCGGCGATGCCGAACGTGAACCAGCATCCGGGGTTCTTCT
>JAUWXH010000418.1 GCA_030616465.1 Planctomycetota bacterium
GCCGATTTGGGATTAAGCAAGAATTGACACCGGTTGTTTCTCGTCAATTCTTGCCTATTTATCCTCCCCTACCCAAACTACGGCGAGAGATTGCGGTTCGGCACCCGACGGAGCACCTTGCGCAGCAACAGGTAGTTCTGCCCGCGATAGCTGGTAACCTCCGCCGTAATCACGAATTCCGAGACGCCTGCCCTCACCTCGTTCTCCATGATCTCCAGATACTGATTCGTCAGGATCTCCATGCGTTCGGCCCTGCGGCTCGAAGCATCCGCGTGGAAGAGGAACAGCGGTCGACCGTCCGCCGTCACGTACCTCCCCGGCCGCTCGACCAGTACCGTGCCCTCCAACAGCAGAGGCTCCCCCGGTCTCCGGCCTGCCTCGCCCACACTTCGGGTAGGCCCCTCCCCCCGCGGGCGTGAGGGCAGGATTGGCTTGGGCATCTCCTTCTGTTGAAGCAGCTCCTCCAGAACGCGGGCCTGGTCCGGCTTGCGAAACGTGGTTCTGGAGCCGGCCGGCCTGCTCGCCGGCTGGCTTGCGGCTGCCTGGCTCGTCGCGGCTGTCTTCTGCTCGTCGGAGACCTGCTGCGCGGCGCTGATATAGGCCAGCGCAATGCTTGCCGCCATCATCCAACTCACCATAGCATTCTCCACTGCGAGACCGGCCGCGCGTGCGAACGTGCGGCAGTCGGGGCTTCTGGTGTCTCATCGTACCCGAAGCGCGTGCGGCTGACATCGGGGGAGCTCGAGCGACCAACCGATAATCATATCGGTGAGGAACCGCCCGATGACCGAGGTGGCAATCTACGGCAGCGGCGGGCTGGGGCGGGTCGTGCGGGATATTCTGGCGGCCGGCCGCCGACACCGCGTGGCCGCGTTTCTCGACTCCGAGGTGGGAAAGCACGGCACGGTGCTGGATGGATTGAGAATCCACGGCGGCGTCGAGGCCGTCCGGCAGCTCCTCAGCGGCGGGGCGCTCGGCGTGGTCGTCGCGATCGGCGATAACCAGGCGCGCGTCACGATCGCCGAGCAACTGCGGCAACGCGGCACTGCGCTGGTCTCTGCAATCCATCCGTTGGCGACTATCGCACCGTCCGCCCGGCTCGGCCAGCACTTGATCGCCGGCGCCCGGGCGACCATCTGCGCCCACGCCGCCATCGGTCCCCACTGTGTCCTCTCAACCGGGGCGATTGTCGACCACGAAAACTCGCTGGGCAAAGGGGTCTTCCTGCATCCGGCCGTACGCTTAGCCGGGGGCGTCACGATTGAGGATTATGCCACGCTCGGCATCGGCTCATGCGTGATTCCGTACCGGCGGATCGGCCAGGGAGCGTACGTTGACCCCGGCTCGGTCGTCATTCGCGAGGTAAGGCCGGGGACCAGGGTGGGGGGCGTCCCGGCCAGGCAGCGGTCGAGTGCACCCTCACGTTTCGTACCCGACCCGCTCCCGGGCCTCCAGCACCAGCCCACCTGAGACGGCCTTGGGGGCCTCGGGCGAACCTGTTTCGAGGCCGGCTTTTCACCCGACGTATTTGTGCCATTCCCGAACAGCCCGCAGATTGACTATCATATCCGTCGAACCGACGCCGGTTGAGCAACTGCGATCGCGCGCTGTCGCCAAGCCGTAGACGGCGTCGGCATTATGGGAGAGTATTGCGGGGATGACGAAGTACGCGCTGATCATACCCGACGGGGCGGTTGACGAGCCGGTCGAGGAGTTGGAGGGGCGGACGCCGTTGCAGGCCGCCGAGCTGCCGACGTTGGACGAGCTGGCCGCGCTTGGACGCGTGGGCACGGCCAGAACGATCCCGGAAGGCCAGCCGCCCGCGTGCGAGACAGCGTTGCTCAGTGTTCTGGGGTATTCGCCGGAGCACTACCCGGCGGCGCGTGGGCCGCTGGAGGCGTTGGGGCGTGGGCTTCGGCCCGGGCCGGATGACCGGGTCTTCTGCTGCAACCTGGTCACGCTCATCGACGGATACATGCGCGACGCGACCGCGGGCTACATCGGCACAGCCGAGGCCCGCCGGATCATTGATGATCTGAATGGGGGCTTGCCCGACCGGCACATGCGGATTCACGCGTGTGATTCGTACCGCAACTTGCTGATCTGGGCGAACGCGGACCCGTTGGCGAAGGTCATCACCACCCCCCCGGATCAGATCCTGGATCAGCCGGCACAGAAGTACCTGCCGCAGGGCCGTGGTGCCGAGCCGCTCACCCGTCTGATTCGCTGGTCACAGCAGATCCTGGCCGAGCATGACGTGAACGTGGTTCGGCGTGATTTGGGTGAGAACCCGGCTACGTCGATTTGGCCGTGGGGCTACGGGCCGACGCCGAACCTCCCGCCGTTCCGGGAGCGCTTCGGCCTCGACGGGGTCGTGATTACCGGGGCGGATCTCGTGCGGGGAATTGGTCAGCTAATCGGGTGGGACGTTGTAGACGTGCCCGGCGCGACCGGTCTGCCGGGCACGAACTACGCGGCCAAGGGTCAGGCGGCGGTTGCCGCGCTGGACGGCTGTGAGCTGGTCTGCGTCCATGTCCAGGCACCGGACGAGGCCGGTCGTGCGGGACGTGCGGAGGAGAAATGTCGGGCCCTGGAGGCGATCGACCGTGAAATCGTTGCCCCGCTGGTGCGGCGGCTGAGGCAGGAGCGGCAGTGGCGTGTGTTGGTGATGGCAGACCACGCCACGCCCGTTGCCCGCCGGGCCCACACGGCCGACCGCACGATCTTCGCCATGGCCGGCAGCGGAATCGACTCCAACCGCGGCGACGCCTTTGACGAACGGAACGCGGAGATCGGCGAGCTTCACCTGGACCGGGGCAGCGACCTGATGGAGTATTTCCTGCGGCGTTAGAGCGGTGGGTGGCCGCGCGGACTACCGAAAGCTTGCGATTACCGGCCGGCAAAGTTGACATCCCGTCTTCTCGCGGCTACAAATCGC
>JAUWXH010000522.1 GCA_030616465.1 Planctomycetota bacterium
CCTCGCCGCCCTCGGCCTCGATCGCCTGCTGCAGGAGGTCGAAGGCCTCCAGCCCGGCGTGGAGCTGTCCCAGACCGCCGTCGATCAGGATCACGTCCGGGTACAGCTCTTCGGCGATGGCCGCGTGCTTATACCGCCGAGCCGTGACCTCGCGAATCATGGCGTAGTCGTCCACGCCGGCGACCGTCGTGATCCGGAACCGCCGATACCCGTTCTTGAACGGCTTGCCGTCGATGAAGCAGACCAGCGAGCCGACCGACTCCTCGCCGTGCAGCGTGGCGATGTCGATGCCCTCGATGATGCGCGGCGGGGCGGGCAGCTCGAGCAGCTTTTGCAGCTTCTCCAAACCGGCCTGCGGATCGACGAAGAAGACCTCGGGCTGCACGTGCTCGTCCACGTCGCCGCTGAGCGAGAGCGACTCGATGGCGTTGATGCGGTCACGGATGACGGCGGCGTCTTCGTAGCGTTTGCCCCGGGCGGCCTGGTCCATCTCGCGCTTCATCTGCCGCAGCAGCACGCTGCGCTTGGAGTTGAGCAGCTTGACCAGCCGCTTGATGTCGGCGGCGTAGGCCGCCTTGCTGATCAGGTCCGCACAGGGGGCGGTGCACTGGTCGATGGCGTGCAGCAGGCAGGGGCGGAAAAACCGGCGCTTCTCGTCCTCGGCCCGAATGTCCAGCTCGCACGTGCGGTACTTGAGCGCCTTCTGCAACGCGTTGACCGCGTCGCGCAGGCCGGCGGGGTTGAGGAAGGGGCCGTACAGCTTGCTGCCCTTGAGCCGCGGCTTGCGGGTCACGTAGACGCCGGGAAAGTCGTCGGCGGTGGTGATCTCGAGGTAGGGGAAGGTCTTGTCGTCCTTCTGGGCCTCGTTGAAGGCAGGTTGAATGTCCTTGATCAGGCGGGCTTCGGTGAGCAGGGCGTCCACCTCGGTCTCGCAGTCGAGGAAGTCGATGTCCTCGACCAGCGTGGCCATGTGGGCGATCTCCGGGCCACGCGTGCTGAGCAGGTCGGCCGCGTCGCGGAAGTAGCTGGTCACCCGCGCCCGCAGGTCGCGCGCCTTGCCGATGTACAGCACCCGCCCTTCGCGGTCCTTCATCAGGTACACCCCGGGCGTCTTGGGGAAGTACGCGATCTTCTCGCGCAGGCGGGCGAAGCGTGGATCGCTGGCGTTCGACATCGGGCCGATTATAGCCCGAGGGTGGGCTGCGTTCTCGCCGGGATCGGGTGGGGCGGTGCTCGGGATCGGGCGTGGCTGGACTGCCGCCGCGGCGGGACTCATTTCCGGCGTGTGCCCTTGCAATCCGCCGGCGGTAGTGCTAGAAACCCGGGCTACCCGTAGCGTTTACGGGATTACGACGATGACGAGGCCGACCGCTGAAAGGCCAGCGGGTGCCGCAACGCGGTGTGGGCGTGCCTTGGCAGACTCGGCCGGTACGGAGAAGACCATGGAGGAGTACGTCGAGCTCAAGCGGCTGGTCGATGAGATCGCCGACGACGTGTACAAGGCCGCCGGCGGCAACAAGGCGGCCGGCACCCGCGTCCGCAAGGTGATGCAGGACGTCAAGAACGCGGCCCAAGAGGTGCGCAGGCGCATCCTGGAGCAGCGCTCCACGGAAGACGTCCCTTCGCAGCCGCCTGCCTAGGTCGTGCGCCCCGGGCCGACCGCCGGCTGACGTCTGTATCTGAGCCGCAATGCCGCCCCCGGCTATTATCGATCTGTCCACACTCGATTTCTCGCAGCTCATCGCGGACCGCGATGAGATCATGCGCGTAAACCCGCACCGGCACGAATTCATGCTGCTGGACGGCGTGGTGTTCTGCGACCTGGAGCAGCGGCTGTTTGCCGGGTTCCATGACGTGCGTGAGGACGCTTTCTGGGTGCGTGGGCACGTCCCCGGCCGTCCGCTGTTCCCCGGCGTGCTGATGATCGAGGCGGCGGCCCAGTTGGCCAGCTTTATGACGCACTACATCCTGGGTGACGAGCGGTTCATCGGTTTTGTCGGCTTGGATGACGTGAAGTTCCGCGGGACGGTTGAGCCGCCT